>NZ_JBHSLC010000005.1:0-236896 GCF_042657465.1 Azospirillum himalayense
AGGGCTGGAAGGCGCTGACCGACGCCATCGGCGGCAAGGTGCAGCTGGTCGGCGACGACCTGTTCGTGACCAACCCGGCGCGTCTGGCCGACGGCATCCGCAAGGGCGTCGGCAACTCGATCCTGGTCAAGGTCAACCAGATCGGCACGCTGTCGGAGACGTTGGAGGCCGTGGACATGGCGCACAAGGCCGGCTACACGGCGGTCCTGTCGCACCGTTCGGGCGAGACCGAGGACAGCACCATCGCCGATCTGGCGGTCGCCACCAACTGCGGCCAGATCAAGACCGGCTCGCTGTCGCGCTCCGACCGGCTGGCCAAGTACAACCAGCTGATCCGCATCGAGGAGATGCTCGGCACCGCCGCCCGCTTCGCCGGACGCGGCATCCTCAAGGCGTAAGACGCTTTTCGGAGTCTCCTTTGAGAAGGGCCCCTTTCCGGACTGCCGGGAAGGGGCTTTTTTCTGTGTTCTCTTCCGGGTGTGCGCCCGGTGCGCGGGAGATTTCCAAATCACCACCGTGCAAGGGGCGCGCGCTTCTGGTAAACAGCCGCCATAGTTTCGCCCGCTTGGACCGGCACCCTCTTAACGACGGCTTTTCCCGCCCGGACAGGACCCTCGACGCATGACCAAGACCACTTCTTTCGCCGCCCTGCTGCTCGGCGGCCTGCTGTGCAGCGGTTCCGTCTTCGCGCAGACGGCTTCGCTGCAGGACCGTCTGGACCGGCTGGAGTCGGGGGTAGAGGCGCTGGGCGGGCGCGTCGAGGTGGCGCAGGCCTATCCGGGCAGTGGCTACGCGCGGGGACAGACGGCCGAGATCCAGCCCTCGCTGGCCGCCGATTTCGAAGTGCGGCTGCAGAAGCTGGAGCGCGCCCTTTCGGAGCTGACCGGGCGCTATGAGGAGGCGACCTATCAGATCTCGCAGATGAAGGACCGGCTGGAGCGGGTCAACAGCGACATCGACTTCCGCCTGAAGGAGCTGGAAAGCAAGGGCGGCGGGGCGGCCAGCGACCCGTTCGGCGGCCCCGCCAAGCCCAGCGCGGCGACTCCGGCCGCGGCGCCCAGCGCCGCCAAGGCACCCGAGAAGACGGCTGACAAGCCGGCGGAGAAGCAGACCGCCGCCCTGGCGCCGCTGCCCGCCAACTCCACCCCGGAGAAGCAGTACGAGCACGCCTTCGAGCTGCTGCGCCAGTCCGACTACGACAAGGCGGAGAAGGCCTTCAGCGACTTCCTGGCGAAGAACAAGTCCCACCAGCTTGCCGGCAACGCACAGTACTGGCTGGGTGAGACCTACTACGTCCGCAACAAGTTCCAGGACGCCGCCGTAGCCTTCGCCGAGGGCGTGCAGAAGTACCCGAAGAACAACAAGGCGGCGGACAATCTGCTGAAGCTCGGCATGTCGCTGCAGCAGCTGAACCAGAAGAAGGACGCCTGCACGGCCTTCAACCAGCTGATCACCAAATTCCCGGAAGCGTCGGCCAGCGTGAAGCGCCGCGCCGACACCGAGCGCCGCCGCCTGAACTGCGCCTGACGGGCGCGGTGAACGCGTCCGACCCGGCGGGGCCGATTTCCGCGGGGCCGATCTCCGCGAGTGAGTTCGCCGCCCGCATGGACCGGCTGGGCGGCTTCGAGACACGGCCGCGCGTGGCCGTGGGCGTATCCGGCGGGGCGGACAGCCTCGGGCTGGTGCTGCTCGCCCAGCGTTGGGCGGCGGAGCGGGGCGGGGATGTCCTCGCGCTGACCGTCGATCATGGGCTGCGCGCCGAGTCCACGGCGGAGGCCGCCCGGGTGGGCGGCTGGCTCCAGGAGCGCGGCGTTGCCCACACTATTCTTCGCTGGGACGGCGAGAAGCCGGCGACCGGCATCCAGGCGGCGGCCCGCGCCGCGCGCCACCGCCTGCTGGCCGAGCGCTGTCGGGAAGAGGGCATTCTCCATCTGGCGCTCGCCCACCACCGCGACGATCAGGCCGAGACGGTGCTGCTGCGCTTCGCCCGCGGCTCCGGAATCGACGGGCTGGCCGGCATGGCGCCGGTGCGCGCGGCGGGGGCGGTGCGGGTGATCCGGCCGCTGCTGAACCTGCCCCATGAACGGCTGGTGGCGACCTGCCGCGCCTTCGGCCAGGAGTGGATCGAGGACCCGTCCAACCGCAACCCGCGCTTCGCCCGCGCCCGCCTGCGCGCGGCGGGGGAGGCGCTGGCCGCCGAGGGGTTGGACGCGCCGCGTCTGGCCGACCTCGCCCGCCGGGCCGCCCGGGCCCGCAACGCGCTGGAGACGGGCACCGCCTCCCTGCTGGCCGAGGCCGTGGAGGTCCATCCGGAGGGCTGGCTGCGGCTGGACCCAAAGCCGTTGCTGGCGGCACCGGAGGAGCTTGGCCTGCGCGCGCTGGTCCGCTGCATCGCCGCGACGGGGGGCGCCGCCTACCCGCCGAAGGACGAGGCGGCGGAGCGCCTGTTCGCCGAGATCGCGGGGGAAGGCTTCCGGGGACGCACGCTGGGCGGCTGCCGCATCCTGCCGCGGAAGGGGCATTTGGTGATCGCGCGGGAGCCGGTCGGGGTCACCGAACGGCTGAGTCTTACCCCCGGCGGAGAGGTCTGGTGGGATCGCCGATTCGCCGTTCGGCTGGCGGCGGGGACGGGCGGGGCGGTGGTCGTGGCAACATTGGGGCGGGAAGGGTGGCAAAAGGTGCGGTCTGCAGGCCCGGATTCGGGCCGCATCGGCCTGCCCGAACCGGTCCGCGAGACGCTGCCGGCGCTGTGGGACGGAAACGGGCTGGCGGCGGTGCCGCATCTGGGGTTTTCGCGGCCCGGATTCCCCCTTTCGGCGGTCGCTCTGCACGCGCCCGGGGTGGTGTTGGCCGGTCCAGCTTTTCCGGTTGTTTCGGACCGTGTCGGCATTATTTAATCTGGGAACGTGCCCGTAAGCCCGGGAGGGGTGGCTCCGCATCAGCCTACCTTTCCGCGCAGGGTTCGCAGAAAGGCTTTTGACGTGAACAATTTCGGCAAGAATCTCGCGCTCTGGATCATCATCGGGCTGCTGCTGGTGGCCCTGTTCAACCTGTTCCAGAGCTCCTCCACGCGCAGCCCGCAGACGACGGTTCCGTTCAGCGAGCTTCTCGCCGAAGTGGACCGCGGCCAAGTGGCCGACGTCACCATCAAAGGAAACCAGGTCTCCGGCCACTTCACCGACGGCCGGTCCTTCAGCACCTACGTCCCGCCCGAAGCCGGGCTGGTCGAGCGGCTGACGCAGAAGAACGTGCGCATCAGCGCCGTTCCGGACGACAGCAACGTGCCGTCGCTGTTCTCCGTCCTGCTGTCCTGGTTCCCGATGCTGCTGCTGATCGGCGTCTGGATCTTCTTCATGCGTCAGATGCAGTCGGGCGGCGGCAAGGCCATGGGCTTTGGCAAGTCCCGCGCGCGCCTGCTGACGGAGAAGGTCGGCCGGGTCACCTTCGACGACGTCGCCGGTATCGACGAGGCCAAGCAGGAACTGGCGGAAATCGTCGAGTTCCTGAAGGACCCGCAGAAGTTCCAGCGTCTGGGCGGCAAGATCCCGAAGGGCGTGTTGCTCGTCGGACCGCCGGGCACCGGTAAGACCCTGACCGCGCGCGCCGTGGCGGGTGAAGCCAACGTGCCCTTCTTCACCATCTCCGGCTCCGACTTCGTCGAAATGTTCGTGGGTGTCGGCGCCAGCCGCGTCCGCGACATGTTCGAGCAGGGCAAGAAGAACGCCCCCTGCATCATCTTCATCGACGAAATCGACGCCGTGGGCCGCCATCGTGGCGCCGGCCTGGGCGGCGGCAACGACGAGCGCGAGCAGACCCTGAACCAGCTGCTGGTGGAAATGGACGGCTTCGAGGCGAACGAGGGCGTCATCCTCATCGCCGCCACCAACCGTCCGGACGTGCTCGACCCCGCGCTGCTGCGTCCGGGCCGCTTCGACCGCCAAGTCGTCGTTCCGAACCCCGACGTGCTGGGCCGCGAGAAGATCCTCAAGGTCCACATGCGCAAGGTGCCGCTGTCCCCGGACGTCGACGCCAAGGTCATCGCGCGCGGCACCCCGGGCTTCTCGGGCGCCGATCTCGCCAACCTCGTCAACGAGGCCGCGCTGCTCGCCGCCCGCATCGGCAAGCGCGTCGTCGGCATGGCCGAGTTCGAGGCCGCCAAGGACAAGGTCATGATGGGCGCGGAACGCCGCTCCATGGTCATGACCGAGGACGAGAAGAAGCTGACCGCCTATCACGAGGCCGGTCACGCCATCGTCGCCATCCACCAGCCGGACAGCGATCCGGTGCACAAGGCCACCATCATCCCGCGCGGCCGCGCGCTTGGCATGGTGATGCGCCTGCCGGAAGGCGACCGCATCTCGCTGTCCCAGGCCAAGCTGCACGCCGACCTGCGCGTCGCCATGGGCGGCCGCATCGCGGAAGAGCTGATCTTCGGCAAGGACCGCGTGACCACCGGCGCGTCGGGCGACATCAAGATGGCGACCGACATGTCGCGCCGCATGGTCACCGAATGGGGCATGAGCGACAAGCTGGGCCCGCTGCTCTACGGCGAGCCGACGCAGGAGGTCTTCCTCGGCCACTCCGTCACCCAGCACAAGAACATGTCCGACGCCACGGCCCGCACGGTGGACGAGGAAATCCGCCGGATCGTCGACGAGGCGTACGGCGAGGCCCGCCGGATCCTGACGGAGAACATCGATCAGCTCCACACCATCGCCAAGGGTTTGCTGGAGTACGAGACCCTGAGCGGTGAGGACATCGCCCGCCTGCTGCGCGGCGAGCCGCTGATCCGCAACGACGAGCGGGAGGGCTTCTCGCCGGCACCGCCGAAGCAGCCGACCCCGACCTCGGGCCGTCGCCCGTCGGTGCCGACCACCAAGGAAAGCGGCGGGATGGACCCGGAGCCCCAGGGGACCTGATAGCGGGCACCTGATCCGCACCGCGGCTTTAGTCAGCGAAACCGGCGCTCCGCAAGGGGCGCCGGTTTTTCTTTGCCGACTTCCGCCTGTACGTGTCTCCCGTACGTCTTGGCGGAACCGAAGGGCGGGACCATCGTACTGAACAGGGTTGCCTCAACCGAAAGCGCCGCCGATGCTGTTCCTGCCCATCTACGACGACAACCCGACGCGGCGAACGCCGGTCGTCACCATGGCGCTGATCGCGCTGTGCGTGATGGTGTTCCTGTGGCAGCTCTCGCTGGGCGCGCGGGGTGGAAACCTCGCGGTCTATTCCTTCGGCCTCGTTCCGGCCGTGCTGTTCGGATACGCCGAACTGCCGGAGCCGTTGCGGGTCGTTCCGCCCTGGATGTCCGTCGTCACCTCCATGTTCTTGCATGGCGGCTTCCTGCACCTCGCCGGCAACATGCTGTACCTCTGGATCTTCGGCAACAACGTCGAGGACAGCATGGGGCGGGGCCGTTTCGTGGTCTTCTACCTGCTGTGCGGGACAGCGGCGGCACTGGCCCAGAGCTTCGCCGCCCCAACGTCCGAAGTCCCGATGGTGGGGGCGAGCGGGGCCATCGGCGGAGTGCTCGGCGCCTACCTAGTGCTGCACCCGCGGGCGAATGTCGGCGTCTTCTTCTGGTTCATCATCATCGTCCGCGTCATCAGCGTTCCGGCGGTGCTGGTGCTGGGCTTCTGGTTCGTCGGGCAGATCCTGAGCGGGGTCACCACCCCGACCTCCAACGATAGCGGCGGGGTGGCCTTCTGGGCGCATGTCGGCGGGTTCGTCATGGGGGCCGCGTTGATCCCCTTCTTCAAGTGCCCCGAGGTGCGGTTGCTGGAGCCGGCGCACAGCCGCGCCTTCGAAGTCGTTCCGCCGGGCACCCGGTTGCGTCGCGGCAGCGTGCCGGAGGCGGGCGACCGCCGCCGTCCCTTTCGTTGATAAATAGGGACTGCCTATTGATCTGTTTGGGTCGTTCGATTGGACCTGTCGCCGTCCGACGCTCATGCTGAGGCTGAACAGAAATGGCGGCGTTCGGGAGTTTCGCGATGACCAAGACCTTCAGCTTTGCCTGCATCCACTTCACGGTGGCCTTCACGGTCGGCTATCTGATGACCGGCAGCATCGCGGTGGGCGGCGCGCTGGCGCTGGTGGAGCCGCTGTGCAACACGGTGGCCTATCACCTGCACGAGAGGGCCTGGGCGGCCCATGAACGCCGCAAAGCGCAGGCGGCCGAGGCGGAGCCGGCGGAAGGAACCGCCGTTCCGGCTTGAAGAGATCGGTGGTTATATCCCCTCTCCCCTCCGGGGAGAGGGTTAGGGTGAGGGGGTTGCGCTTGGCCGTGCGTCCGGCACAAGCGCACCCCCCTCACCGGCCCTCCGGGCCACCCTCTCCCCGGAGGGGAGAGGGCTAAAGAACCGGAATACCGGCTCAGCGCGAACGCAGGTAGGCCAGCACCGCTTCCGGCGCGGATTCGCCGTAGGGGTCGCCGCCCTCGCCGGCGTCGTTGATGCCCGGCTCCTCGAACAGCTTCTCGATCACGCCGTCGGTCACCACCATGGCGTAGCGCCAGCTGCGCATGCCGAAGCCGACATGGTCCTTGTTGATCAGCATGCCCATGCGGCGGGTGAAGTGGCCCGCGCCGTCGGGGATCAGCTTGACGTTCTTCACGCCGAGATGCTTGCCCCACTGGAACATTACGAAGGCGTCGTTGACGCTGAGGCAATAGACCTCGTCGACGCCCAGGTCGCGGAACTCCGGATAGAGTGCGTCGTAGGTCGGCACCTGCTGGTTGGAGCAGGTCGGGGTGAAGGCGCCGGGCAGGGAAAAGACGACGACTCGCTTTCCGGCGAACAGCTCGTCGCTGCTGACGTCCTGCCAGCGGAACGGGTTGGGGCCGCCGACGCTTTCATCGCGCACGCGGGTCTTGAACACGACCGAGGGGACTTTGCGTCCTTCCATGATGGTCTCCGGATCGAAGTGAAGCGGTTGATGTGGGATGATCCGAACCTTAGCCCTTCAACGGATTGACGAAAACCGGCCGGAGCCACCTGCGCGGTCTTGTCTCAGCCGGCCCCCGTGGATCAGGGCAGGAGGTTCTCCGCGAAGGGGCGGAAGACGCCCTCCGTGACCAACCGCTTCGCCGCCGCGATGTCCGGGGCCATCGCGCGATCCTCCGTCCACACCGCCACGCGGGCGCGCAGCAGTCCCCGCGCGCGCTCCAGCGCGGGAGAGGAGGCCAGCGGCGCCCGCAGGTCAATCCCCTGGGCCGCGGCCAGCAATTCCACGGCGATAATCCCCGCCAGATTGTCGGCCATGTCCGACAGGCGGCGGGCGGCGTGGGTCGCCATGCTGACATGGTCCTCCTGGTTGGCGGAGGTCGGCAGGCTGTCGACACTGGCCGGGTGGGCCATCTGCTTGTTCTCGCTGGCCAGCGCCGCCGCGGTGACCTGGGCGATCATGAAACCGCTGTTCAGCCCGCCGTCGGCCACAAGGAAGGGCGGCAGGCCCGACAGGTGGGTGTCCATCAGCAGCGCGGTCCGCCGTTCCGACAGCGCCCCCGTCTCGGCGATGGACAGGGCCAGCACGTCGGCGGCCATCGCCACCGGCTCCGCGTGGAAGTTGCCGCCCGACAGGATGTCGCCGCTGTCCGGGAAGACCAGCGGGTTGTCGGAGACGGCGTTGGCCTCGCGCTCCAGCACGCCCGCGGCGAAGCGCAGATGGTCGAGCACCGCGCCCATCACCTGCGGCTGGCAGCGCAGGCTGTAGGCGTCCTGCACCGTCTCGTGCCCCTCCCGGTGGGAGTCGCGGATGCCGCTGCCCTGGAGGAGGGAGCGGTAGACGGCGGCCACGTCCCGCTGGCCGGGCTGGCCGCGCAGATCGTGGATGCGCGCGTCGAAGGGACCGTCGCTGCCGAGAGCGGCATCGACGCTGAGCGCTCCGGCGACCAGGGCGGCGGCGAAGCCGTCTTCGGCCGCGACCAGCCCGGCCAGCCCCAGCGCGGTGGAGACCTGCGTGCCGTTCAGCAGGGCCAAGCCTTCCTTGGCCTCCAGCGCCAGCGGCGCCAGTCCGGCGCGGGCCAGCGCCTCGGCAGCGGGCAGCCGTTCACCGTCCACGTCGGCTTCCCCCTCGCCGATCAGGACGCCGGTCAGATGGGCCAGCGGTGCCAGATCGCCGGACGCCCCCACCGACCCCTTGGCTGGGACCACCGGCAGGACGCCGCGGTTGTAAAGCGCCAGCAGCGCCTCGATCACCGCCATGCGCACGCCGGAATGGCCGCGCGCCAGCGCGTTGACCTTCAGCGCCAGGATCAGCCGCACCACGCCCGGCGGCAGGTCCGGCCCGGTGCCGGCGCTGTGCGACAGAACCAGCCGCCGTTGCAGCTCCCTGACCTGATCCGGGGGGATGCGCTTCTTCGCCAGCAGGCCGAAGCCGGTGTTCACGCCATAGACCGCGCGCTCCCCGCCCGCCGCCTCCGCCACCGTGCGGGCCGAGGCGTCGACGGCGGCGCGGCAGCCGGGCGCCAGGGCCAGGACGGGCGGGTCGCGCAGGATGCGGCGCAGGTCGGGCAGGGCGAGATGGCCGGGGTCGAAGGTCAGCGTGTCGGTCATGCGGCGCTCCTTGAAACGGGACGAACTGAGCAGCCCTTCACATGAGGCGCCGTTGTCGTCTGCGCAAAGGGGGTGGTTTTCAGTGGCATTCCTGTGATGTCCCTCAATCTTCAGATTTCATTTACCAAAAACGCGCCAACTGACCTCGCCTGCATCCAGTGGGCACTGCCGCAAACGGTGACAATTGGAGGGCTGTAAATGCCTCGCCTGTTTTCTCGCGGGTCTGAAAAGACCAATAAAAGTATGGCTCACGGGGGACGTTATTTCACCCGGGTACTCGTTGGTGCATTTGTCTTCAGCGCTACCATCAATCTTCTGATGTTGGCGATGCCACTTTATTCGCTTCAGGTCTTCAGCCGGGCCATTCCGTCCGGCAACATCGATACGCTGGTCATGCTGACCGTCATCGTCGTCCTGGCCCTGACGCTGAGCGCCGCCATGGAAACGGTGCGGGCGCGCATCCTGGCCCGCGCGGGCAACGCGCTGGAGGTCACCTGGCGCCGCCGGTTGACCGCCGACGTGCTGGACGCCTCGGGCCGCGGCCGTCCGGACACCGCCCCGGTCAGCGACCTCATGGAGGTCAAGGGCGCGATGAGCCGTCCGTCGCTGCCGGCCCTGATGGATCTGCCCTGGGTGCCCCTGTACGTCATCGGCATCTACCTGATCCACCCGCTGCTCGCCGTGATCCTGGTCGCCGCGATGGTCATCATGACGGCGCTCGGCTATCTGAGCAACTGGGCGGTGCGCCACTTCGCCGAGGACAGCAAGGCCCCGGCCAGCCGTTCGCAGCGCCTGTTCGACTCGCTGCTGTCGCGGTCGGAAACGGTGCGCGGCCTGCGCATGGGACCGAGCGCGCTGGACACCGTGGCCCGCGACGCTATGACCACCTCCGCCCTGCAGGGCCGCTCGACCGAGCGCGCCGCTGCCATCGGCGCCTTCACCAAGTGGGTCCGCATGGTCATCCAGATCGCGGTGACCGGCGTCGGCGCGCTGCTGGTGATCGAGCAGCACCTGTCCTTCGGCGGCATGATCGCCACCTCCATGCTGGTCGGACGCGCCCTCGCCCCGGTGGAGCAGAGCGCCGGCGCCTGGGGCCAGATCCAGAAGTCCTACCAGGCATTCCGCCGCCTGTTCCCGCTGCTGAAGCGCCTGTCGCTCGAGCCGGAGCGCCCGATGATCCCGGTGGAGCGCGAACGCCTGACCGTCGAGAACCTGCTGTTCGTCTCCCCCCGCGACCAGAAGCCGATCCTGCGCAGCGTCACGCTGGCGGTCGAGCCGGGCCAGACGGTGTGCATCGCCGGTCCCAACCGCTCCGGCAAGTCGGTGCTGGCCCGTCTGCTGGCCGGCGTGGCGATGCCGTCGGCGGGCACCGTGCGGCTGGGCGGTCTGGCCGTCGCCTCGCTGAACCCGGAAACCCCGGAGCAGGGCATCGGCTACATGGCGCAGGGCGCCGACCTGCTGCCCGGCACCATCGCCGAGAACATCGCCCGCTTCACCGAGACGACGCGGGAGAAGGTCGAGGACGCCGCCAAGCGCGCCGGCATCCATTCCTGGGTCGAGAGCCTGCCCGGCGGCTATGAGACCGAGGTGACCGACCCGCTGTTCCCGATCACCGGCGCCTCGGCCCGCCTGATCGCCCTGGCCCGCGCCGGCTACGGCCGCCCGTCGCTGATGGTTCTCGACGAGCCGTCGGCCGGCATGGACGAGATCGGCCACAAGGCGGTGCGCGAGTTCATCGTCGAGGCCAAGAACAGCGGCGTCACCACCATCGTGCTGACCCACTCCCCGGCCTTCGTCGACATCTCCGACAAGACCTTCGTTCTGAAGAACGGCATGGCGGTCGAGCTGCCGCAACGCCAGCAGGAGCAGCAGGGTCCGAACTGGAGCCGCCTGCGCAACATCGGCCCGGCGCCGGTGCAGAGCGCCGCCGGCTGACGCCGGAACCTCCAGACCAGCACCCCAGCATAAGTTCCGGGCGACTTCCGGCGATTAAGGACCCTCTGTGATGACCGACACCACCATGAACACCTACAAGACGAAGACCATGACGTCGATCGGCGCGCTGCGCGCGCTGGTTCCCGACACCCGGGTCAGCGGGCTTCTGGCCGGCGGCTTCATGGTGCTGGCGGTGGGCTTCGGCGGGATGACCGCCTGGGCCGCGCTCGCCCCGCTTCACAGCGCCGTCATGGCCTCCGGCGCGCTCGCCCCGGAGACCGGCCGCAAGATCGTGAAGCACACCGAGACCGCCCAGATCGAGGAGATCCTCGTCAAGGAAGGCGACACGGTGAAGGCCGGTCAGGTCCTGATGCGGCTCGACAGCACCGAGGCGGCGACCCGGCTCCAGGTGCTCAGCACCTCCTGGCTGGAAACCCAGGCGCTGGAAGCGCGGCTGACCGCCGAGCTGTTCGAGCAGCCTGCCATCGAGTGGCCGGAGGAACTGCTGCGCCGTCGCGGCAGCGACCGTACGGTTGAGAAGCTGATGGGCAACCAGGAAACCCTCTTCCAGGTCCGCCGCAACCAGCTCGACACCGAGGCCAAGCTGACCAAGGAGCGCGTCGCCACGCTGCGCGAGGAGGGCAAGAGCCTTCAGGAGCAGCGCAAGTTCCTGGCCCGCGAGATCCAGCTCATCGAAGACGATCTGCAGATCACCCAGGGACTGCTGTCCCGCGGCAACGCCACCCGCACCAAGCTGGTCGAGCAGCAGAAGGAGGAGGCGCAGCTCAAGGGCCGCGACCGCGAGCTGGAGGCCCGCATCGCCCAGGCCAACCAGGCCGCTGTGGACGCCGAGGGCGACCTTCTGCGCCGTCGCAACGACTTCCGCGAAAAGGTGCTGGTCGATCTGGAGAAGTCCCGCGGCGACGTCATCCGCCTCGCCGAGCAGATCCGCGACGCCGCCAACCGGCTGGAAACCCGCGCGATCAAGGCTCCGGACGCCGGCACCGTCGTGATGCACAGCCATTGGGCGGCCGGCGGCACGATCACCGCCAACGAGCCGATCCTGGACATCATCCCGGACGACCGCGCCCTGCTGGCCGAGGTGAAGGTCCAGCCGAAGGACATCAAGTCGCTGACCGTCGATCTGCCGGTGAAGGTGCAGTTGACCGCCTATGACAGCCGCGTCGTCGGCTCGCTGGACGGCACGGTGACCTACGTCTCGGCCGACCGCGTGATGGACCCGATTACCCGTCAGGAATCCTACATCGCGCGGATCAAGCTGAAGGACAGCGACTCCCATCAGGTTCACAACCTGACGATCAAGCCCGGTATGCCGGTGGAGGCGCGAATCCTGCTGTCCGCCCGCACCCCGCTCGACTATCTGGTGCAGCCGCTGTCGCACTCCTACGTGAAGGCGTTCATTCAGGAGTAAGGGCAGGAGTAAGGGCAGGAGTAAGGAGCCGCGCGCTCCGCGACGGTTCGGAAAAGGAAAGGGCGGCTTCCCACGGGGGAGGCCGCCCTTCCTTGTTTGGTGACGTGGTGTGTCGTCAGCCGCGCGGGCCGTGCAGGCGCCGCGCCGCGAGGTCCAGCGCCAGTTTCAACTGGGCGAGCGAGTAGGGCTTGTTGACCACGCCCAGCGGGTAAGTCTCGGTGATGCGGGCCATGATCGCGTGATTGGCGTAGCCGGAGAGGAAGATCGAGCGGATGCCGTAATTGGCGCGCAGGCGCCGCGCCGCCTCGATCCCGTCGCCGCCGGCCAGCCGCACGTCCATCAGCGCGACGTCGGGACGCTCGCGCCCGGCGATGGCCACCGCCTCCTCCTCGGTGCGGGCGGTGCCGCAGACGATATGGCCGAGATCCGTGGCGGCCATGCCCACCGCCTCGGCGGCCAGGGTTTCGTCCTCCACGATCAGCAACCGCAGGGGGCGGACCGTCGCGGGAACGTCGCGCCGGGTCGATTCCCACCGGTCGGTCTGGCCAGCCTGGGTGGCCGGGCCGCAACGGTGCCGCCATTCCAGGCTGGACGCCGGTCGGGCCAGCGTGTCCACATCATCCCGTGTCATGACCACCACCCCTATGCGTCGCCGCCGGTGTTGTTTGGTAAAGATTCATTTACCAAATAAAGTGGTAGTCGCACCCATTTCGGAGTTCAAGGAAAATCTGTGTGACGTGGGTGCGTTCGGACGAGGTGCGACCTTCCCGCAACAACGGGACGGAGGTGGAAGATCAGCGTTTGGGCCGGCTCAGCCAGTCCACGTTTCCACTGCGGGGAGGGGGGCTGTTGACCCCCGAACCGCCCTTGCGCCCGGACAGGGGCGAGAGCCAGGACGGAGCCGGAGGCGGATCCGGAACAGGGTCCGGTGCCCCGGGACGCTGCGGCGCCGGGGCCGGCGCACGCGGCACGAAGGGCGACAGGACCGGAGCCGCCGGCGTGGCCGCTGAAGGCGGCAGCGGATCGTCTCGCAACGGTTCAGCGGCGAAGGAAGGGGCGGGGTCATCGGACGGCGGCGGCGCATAAGTCTGCGGGGCGGTCAGCGGGGCTGCCTGTGCCGCCGATTGCGGCGTCGCCGGAGTCGGATGGGGGCGCGGGTCGGCGACGGTCCGCGTGGGACGGTCGTCATCGTCGACCGGGCCGGTCTGGGTGTTGATGCGCCGGGCCTCGTCGCGGATGGACAGCAGGGTGGAGACGGCGAACTGGAGCAGCGGCGCCATCGTCTCGGAGTTCGCCAGCTCCTCCGCCGTCAGGGCGGCAAAGCGCTGGCGCACCTGCTCCACCGCGTCCTCGATGCTGTCGCGCAGGGCACCGGTGTCCTGGAGGACGCGTTCCAGATCCTCCCGAAGGGCCGAAATCTCGCAGGCCTGGCGCAGCTCGTGGAAGCCGATGGGAGTCCCCGGCGTCCGCCCGGTGTCGGCGGTCCGCTGATCGTGCGATCGGAAATCATAGGGCATCTTCGCCAAACGCCGGGCCCTATCCTGCAATCCTGACGGAGACCAAGGAAGGTTGCCGTGTCACAGGTTTAATGCGGTTGAACATGGTTGGAAACCGTTTGCGCACCCCAATCGCTTGTACTATTTTTTCCGCACCGGGGGGAACGGAATCCTGCGGTATCACAAATCCTACCCACCCCTCCCCAGAACCACGCATGCCGGGTACACACGGTGTCGATTGATCGCGCGGAACTGGAGCGGCTCCTTGCCGATCGTCCGACTGCAAACCGCTCGGCCATGCAGGCCGTCCGCGAAAGCTACGCCGACATCGGCCTGATGCGCGAGCGTGGGCTGTCCTGGGCGGACATCTCCGACGTGCTGGCGAAGCTGGGCGTCACCGCCCGCGACAACCAGCCGATCTCGCCCGTCACCCTGCGCTCCGCTTTCTTCCTCGTGGGGAACGAGGGACGTGACGGTGTTGCGGATGGAGAGGAAGCGGGTGGGACGACCCCGCGCGAAACGCTGGACGCGGTGCACCGCGCCGCTCTCGCCGCTGGGCAGACCGCTGGAGAACAGCTGGCCGACGCCGAGGAGGCGGGTCACAACACGGTGCCCGATCAGGAAGAAGCCGATCAGGAAGAAGCCGACCCGGAAATGGCGGAACTGGAAATGGCTGGAACCGCCACCGACGACCCACCGAACGTCACCGCGCCGGCGGCGGAGCTGGCCCCCGTTCCGGAGCCAGACGCTGTGGAGCCCACTGATCCGCCGGACGAGCTGACACCAGCTGCGGTTGAAGAATCCCATCCCGCTCAGGCTCCGATTCCCAAAGCTTCGGACCTTAACGTTTCAACACCTCAAGATTCGACATCGAACAGACTCTGGAAAGGCGATCGCATGCTGGGCACCATCTTCGTTCTCAACGACCGCGGTGGCGTCGGCAAGACGCTGCTGTCCCATCACCTGATGGCGACTGCCATGCTCGAAGGCCTTCAGCTCAAGGTCGTCGAATATGAGGTCAACGAGCGCCTGAACCGCCTGTTCGGTCCGGAGGTGGTGGAGCACCGCCGCATCACCCAGGACTTCATGAACATGATGGGCTCGGGCGACGGCTTCTACGAGTTCTGGGACCAGATCGGGCCGGAGCTGCAGCGCGGCGGCCGCCTCTTCGACTTCGGCGGCAACATCTCCCAGTGGTTCTTCAACTGGGCCGAGGTGTCGGGCTTCGACTACTATGTCGGCGAGGGCGAGCGGCTGACCTTCATGGTTCCGGTCACCGTCGATCTGGCCTCGCTGTCCACCGGCATGAACACGCTGGAGCGCATCGCCACCATCGCCCCGAAGGCCAAGCGCGTTCTGGTCGAGAACGGCTTCTCCGGTCCCTTCTCGCAGCTCGACGACAGCCAGTACGCCCGCCGCAAGGCGGAGATGGTGGAGCGCGAGGGCGTGGAGGTCATCTCCATGGCGCCCTGCACGGCCCCGGCCTGGGCGCGCCTGACCGGCCACCGCATCGACGAGGTGGCGCAGATGACCCGCGAGGATCTGGTGAAGCTGGGCATGACCCCGCCGGTCGCCTCCCGCTCGCTGATCATCATCCACGAGTGGCTGCGCACGATGCGGCAGGCGCTGTCGCCCTACCTGCGCGACGCCTTCAACCAGTCCGCCGGTCCGGCCGCCAAGACCGGCGCCCGTCAGGGCGCTCTCTAAGAGAATCGCCGTCAGGGCGCGCTCTGAGCGGACCGCGCATCGGCCAGCATGTGGGAACGGGGGCCTTCGCGGCCCCCGTTTCTTTTTGCCGGCTGAAGACGTTACGCGAAGGCTTCGACCAGCGCGGCGAACTCCTGCGGGCGTTCGGCGTGCAGCCAGTGGCCGGCGCCCTCGATCATCTCGATGGCGGCCTTGGGGAAGTGGCGGCGGATGGCGGCGTGGTTCTCCGGCACGATGTAGTCGGACCGGGTGCCGCCGATGAACAGGGTGGGGCCGTCGTACCGGGCGTCGCCGAGATCCGGGAAGCCGATCAGATCGGCCATGCGGGCGCCGATGGCGTCGAGGTTGATCCGCCAGTGAAACGACCCCTGCTCCAGAACGAGATTCTGCAGCAGGAAGGAACGCAAGGGGGCTTCCGGCACCGCGTCCGAGAGCTGCGCCTCGACCTCCGAGCGGCGGGTGCAGCCTTCCAGCTTGGCCTGCTTCATCGCCGCCACGAAGGGGGCGTGGGTGTGGGTGTAGGCGATCGGCGCAATGTCGGCCACCGCCAGACGCTCCACCCGGTCGGGATGGTTCAGCGCCAGAGTCATCGCCACCTTGCCGCCCATGGAATGGCCGACCACCGACGCCCGCGCGAAGCCGCGGTCGTCGAGGAAGCGCAGCACGTCCGCGGCCATCGCCGGATAGGTCATCTCGTCCGACCAGGGGGCGCCGCCGTGGTTGCGCAGGTCCAGCGCGTAGACCCGGTGCCGCTCCGCGAAGCGCTTCGCCAGGGTCTGCCAGTTGCGCGCCGACCCGAACAGGCCGTGCAGGACCAGCAGGGGGGTGCCGCCGTTCGCTTCGCCGGCTTCCAGATAGGTGAGGGGAAGACCCTGGGCCATGGACGTTCCGCTTGTCTGAAGGGGAGGGATGGGACAATGGATGGGCGGCGATCCTAGCAGACCGTTTCCGCCCACCGCCTTCAAATTCCACACGGGCTGGCATGCCGAAAGGGGTGACGCGGGCGGGGAAAACGCTAGGATGGCGCCGCCCATCAGAGGACCCGTACGCACCGTGCTCCGCAACATCCTGTCCGTCGGCGGGCTGACGCTGGTCAGCCGCGTCCTTGGCTTCCTGCGCGATGTCCTGACCGCAGCGCTGCTCGGCGCCGGGCCGGTGGCCGACGCCTTCTTCGTGGCGTTCCGGCTGCCCAACCATTTCCGCGCCCTGTTCGCCGAGGGGGCCTTCAACTCGGCCTTCGTGCCGCTGTTCTCCGCCAAGCTGGTGCAGGA
The DNA here is from genome assembly GCF_042657465.1 of Azospirillum himalayense. NCBI lineage: Bacteria > Pseudomonadati > Pseudomonadota > Alphaproteobacteria > Rhodospirillales > Azospirillaceae > Azospirillum > Azospirillum himalayense. The sequence continues at coordinate 16,394 of NZ_JBHSLC010000005.1, forward strand.
CGGGCAGGCCGCCGCCAAGCGCTTCGCCGAGGAGGTGATGAGCCTGCTGCTGGCGGTGCAGCTGCTGTTCCTGGCCGGCATCCTGGCGATCATGCCGCAGTTCATGACGGTCTTTGCGCCGGGCTTTTCCGACGAGCCGGAGAAGTTCCGGCTGGCCGTCCTGTTCACCAGCATCACCTTCCCGTACCTGCTGTTCATCTCGCTGGAATCGCTGCTCGCCGGCGTTCTCAACAGCATGGGGCGGTTCGGGGCGGCGGCGGCGGCGCCGATCCTGCTGAACCTGTGCCTGATCGCGACGATGGTGCTGGTGGCGCCGCTGATGCCCACGGTCGGCCACGCCCTGTCCTGGGGCGTCTTCGCCGCCGGGCTGGCGCAGTTCCTGTACCTGTATTGGGAGGCCAGCCGGGCCGGGATGGGGCTGCGTCTGGCCCTGCCGCGCCTGACGCCCGACGTGAAGCGGTTCCTGACCGTGCTGGGTCCGGCGGCGCTGGGGTCCGGCCTGACGCAGATCAACCTGTTCGTCGACACGCTGATCGCCTCGCTGCTGCCCACCGGCGCGGTGTCCTACCTCTATTACGCGGACCGGCTGAACCAGTTGCCGCTGGGCGTCATCGGGATCGCGGTGGGCACCGTTCTGCTTCCGGAAATGGCCCGGCGCATCAAGGGCGGGGATGAGCCGGGCGCGGTGGAGAGCCAGAACCGGGCGGTGGAACTGTCGCTGGTGCTGACCCTGCCGGCCGCCGCCGCCTTCCTGGTCGCCGGCCTGCCCATCGTGTCGGTGCTGTTCCAGCACGGCGCCTTCGGCCCGACCGACGCCGCGCAGTCCGCCGCGACCCTGCAGGCCTACGCGCTGGGTCTGCCGGCCTTCGTGGTGATCCGCAGCCTGGTCAACGGCTTCTACGCCCGGCACGACACGGCGACCCCGGTGCGGGTGGCGCTGGCCGCGACGGCGGTCAACGTGGCGCTCAAGCTGGCGCTGATGGGGCCGCTGGCCCAGGTCGGGCTGGCGGTGGCGACCTCCGTCGCCGCCTGGGTCAACGCCGGGCTGCTGGCGTGGCTGCTGACCCGGCGCGGGCTGTTCAAGGCCGATGCCCGGCTGCTGCGCAACCTGCCGCGCATGGCCATCGCGGCGCTCGCCATGGGCGGCACGCTGTGGCTGGTGCAGACCCAGCTGTCGTCCTGGCTGACCGCCCATGGGCTGTTCGAGCGGCTGGGCGGGCTGGTGCTGCTGGGCCTTGCCGGTCTGCTGGTCTACGCGGTGCTGGCGGTCGCGCTGGGCCTGCTGCGCCGGTCGGACCTCGGGCGGTTCCGCCGGCGCCGCAAGAGCGTTTAACGCTTAAGCCGCCGGCCCGTTCTTGACGGGACGAGACGGGTCGGCGGTCCATTCCGACATCGACCCGTCATAGAGACGGACCCCGTCGATCCCCGCCACTTCGCTCAGCGCAAACCAGGACACCGAGGCGAGGTGGCCGGTGTTGCAGAAGGTGATCGTCGACTCGCCGGTTCCGGCCCGGTCCGCCAGCGCCTTCACCGCTTCGGCGGGCAGGAAGCGCTTTTCGGTGGCGGAGTAGAAGGCGCCGTTCTCGATCAGGACCGCCCCCGGCAGCGTGCCCGGAACGCGGGCCTGCGGGCTCTTGGCCTTGCCCTCGAACTGCTCGGCGGAGCGGGAATCCAACAGCGGGACGGAGCCGTCAGCCATCGCCGCCGCGACCACGGGCAGGGGCGCGCGCAACTCCTCGCGGGGGGCCGCGGTGAAGGCGGCAGCGGGGCGGGTGGCGGCGGTCGTGGCGACGGGATTGCCGGCGTCGCTCCAGGCGGCGAAGCCGCCGTCCAGCACCGACACGCGGTCATGCCCCAGCGTCTTGAAGGTCCAATAGACGCGCGTCGCGTTTCCCATGTCGGCGGCGCTCAGGCCGCTGGCGACCAGCACGACGTGGTCGCCGTTGCCGATTCCCAGCCCGCCGATCAGCCCTTCCAAAACGGCGGCGTCGGGCAGCAGGCCCGGAACGCCGTCCACCGTCGCCCGCCAGCCGGCCTTGGCGTAGTCGGAATGGATCGAACCGGGGATGAAGCCCTCCGACGGCGGCGTGCGCACGTCCAGAACCACGAGGTCGGGGCGGTCGAGGGCACCTTTCAGCCAGGCGCTGTCGACCAGCGGGCGTTGGGAATCGGTCGTCATGGCACTGCCTTTGCGGCTGGTTTCACGTCGGGGTTTCACGTCGGGGTTTCACGTCGGGCGGGCAGGGTATCAACACAAGGCGGCGCAGGAAAACCAAATCTGTGCTGTTGTTTCCCATCCTTGTCGCAGGGTGTCGCGACGGTCGCCGTTGCCCCGGCGCCCCTGGTGGGGTAACTCTTGTCGGTTGAAGGGTCTTGTGATCCAGGCGAAGGAGTGCGGCATGGCCAACATCGACGATCTGCTGGGCGCCGGCTCGTCCGACGACATGAGCAGCGATGCCTTCGCCATCGGCGATGCGCCGGTCGAGATCAAGGTGGTCATCGGCACCGCCATGCTGCGTGTCCGCGACCTGCTGAAGCTCGGCCGCGGCGCCGTCGTGGAGCTGGACCGGCACCTGAAGGACCCGACCGACGTCTATGTGGAGGGCGTCCTCGTCGCCCGTGGCGAGGTGGTCATCGTGGACGACAAGATCGGCGTCACCCTGACCGACTTCGTGAAATCCAGCCGCGAGTGGAAGCGCTAAGGTTATGGCGCTTTGATGCGCTTGCGCAATGACATGTTCCGGGAGCGAAACGTCATGTTGCGCCCCCGGAACAATCATGATGCGGCTTCGCAACGATCCTTAAATCGTCACTCGGCCGGCTCGGGAACCACGATGTCCAGCGGCGTGCCGGTGGCGTGGGCATAGAGCATCAGGTCGTTCAGCAGCTCGGCCTCCTGCTCGCCGGCGTCCTTGCGGCGGATGGCGACCAGCTTGTCGAGCGCCTTGATGTTGAAGCCGGCGGATTTGACCTCGCTGCGCAGATCCTTCAGGTCGGCCTTCAGGCCGTCGATCTCGTCCATCAACCGCTCCATGCGGTCGGCGAACTGCTTCAGCTGGTCGGCGGCGGTGGTGTTGAAACCGGTCGTCACGACGGAACCATCTCCTTCAGGAACGGGAACCCCCGCCGCCTTCGGCACCCTGGCCGGACCGCGGAGGGAGGCGCTGTTAGCACAGCTCGCGGCGCTTTGTCCGGAGACAACGCGCGTGGCTTGACGTGGCGTGGCCGGCAATGCTTTCGTGGCTGCGGCCGTCCTTGCGGTCTGGAGAGCGAACACGATGTCCGACCTGCCGCCGCTTGGCACCCCGCGTCTCTTCTCGAATCCGCGCGCCGACACGGACCAGCCTTACGGGTCCGCCGAACGGGCGATCCTGAGCCGCGCCGCCTTCCAGGACGCGATGACGGAGATCGGCGCCTGGCCGGGCTATGCCCCGACCCCGCTGCGATCGTTGGGCGGGCTGGCCCGCGCCGCCGGCATTGACCGCATCTGGTACAAGGACGAGAGCAGCCGCTTCAACCTGCACAGCTTCAAGGCGCTGGGCGGCGCTTACGCCGTGCTGCGCCTTCTGGTGCGCGAGGTGCAGGCCCGCGTGCCCGGCGTGCCGGTGACGGCGCTGGATCTGGTGGTGGGGCGCTACGCCAAGGTGACCCGCGGCATCACGGTGACCACGGCGACCGACGGCAACCACGGCCGCTCCGTCGCCTGGGGCGCGCAGGTGTTCGGCTGCGGCTGCGTCATCTACATTCCCGGCAACTGCTCGCAGGGGCGGCAGCAGGCGATCGAGTCCTTCGACGCCCGCGTCGTCCGCGTGGCCGGCAACTACGACGACGCGGTGCGGCAGGCCGCGGCGGACGCGCGGGAGCATGGCCGGCTCGTCGTCTCCGACACCTCCTACACCGGCTACATGGACATCCCGCGCGACGTGATGCAGGGCTACACCGTGATGGTGGAGGAGGCGATCGGCCAGCTTCCGGCCAGCGAGCGCCCGACCCACGTCTTCGTGCAGGGCGGGGTGGGGGCCTTGCCCGCCGCCGTCTGCGGCCATCTGTGGGAAAGCTGGGGCCGCCAGCGCCCGCGCTTCGTGGTGGTGGAGCCGCACGCCGCCGACTGCCTGTACCAGAGCGCCGTCAACGGCCGCCCGACGCCGTCAAAGGGCGACCTGGAAACGCTGATGGCCGGGCTGGCCTGTGGGGAGGTGTCCCTGCTGGCCTGGGCGATCCTGGAGCGCGGGGCCGACGATTTCCTGACCATCCCCGACGACGCGGCGGTGGCGACCATGCGCCTGCTGGCCGAGGGGCGGCACGGCGGACGGCCCATCGTGGGCGGGGAGTCCGGTGTCGCCGGTCTGGCAGGGCTGCTCTGCGCCGCGGCGGACCCGGCGGTCCGGGCCAGCCTGGGTCTCGCCCCGGACGCCCGCGTGCTGGTCTTCGGATCGGAAGGGGCGACCGACCCCGAGGTCTATGAGTCCCTGGTGGGCCGCAAGCCGGACGCGGTGCTGGGCAGCGCCTGACCGTCTTGCGCGTTCTCCTGTTCTGGTCCCTTGCGCGAGCCCGGCGGGGCGGTCCACCATGCGCCCCGTAAAAATCGGACCCCGCAGACTGGACATCAGGGAATGGACCGCAGAGACGTCAACCCGCTCGTCGCCGCCACCGAGGCCCCGCCCATCGCCGAGGCGTGGCGCTGGGTCGAGGGCCGCAGCTTTCCGGCGGACAAGCCGCTGATCGACCTCTGTCAGGCGGTGCCCGGCTATCCGCCCGCCGACGCGCTGACCGCCCATCTGGCCGAGCAGGTGCGGGCGCCGGACACCGCGCGCTACACCGCCATCGACGGCATCCCGCCGCTGACCGCGGCGCTGGCACGGCGCACCGGCTCGCTCTATGGCGGCGAGGTGGCGGCGAACGAGGTGCTGATCACCGCGGGCTGCAACCAGGCCTTCGCGGTGGCGGTGATGGGGCTGGCGCGGGCCGGCGACAACGTGATCCTGCCCGCCCCGTGGTACTTCAACCACAAGATGACGCTGGACATGCTGGGCATCGAGGCCCGTCCGCTGGCGTTGCGCGAGGAGAACGGGCTGATCCCCGACCCGGCGGAGGCCGAGCGGCTGATGGACGCCGGCACGCGCGCGCTGGTGCTGATCTCCCCCAACAACCCGACCGGCGCCATCGCCTCGCCCGACGCCATCGCGGCGCTGTACGAGCTGTGCGAACGGCGCGGCGTCAAGCTGCTGCTCGACGAGACCTACCGCGACTTTCCGGATTGGGAGGGGCGGGCGCCGCACGGGCTGTTCCAGCGACCGGGCTGGCAGCGCACCCTGGTCCAGCTCTACAGCTTCTCCAAGGTCTACAGCCTCGCCGGCTACCGGGTCGGCGCGGTGATCGCCGACGCCGGCCTGCTGTCCCAGGCGCGCAAGGTGATGGATTGCCTAGCCATCTGCGCGCCGCACGTCGGCCAGAAGGCGGCGCTGTTCGGGCTGGAGACTCTCGACGGCTGGGTGGCGGAGAAGCGCGGCGACATCCTGGCCCGCGTCCACGCCTTCCAATCGGCGATGGAGGCCAGCGGCACCGGCTACCGCATCGCCAGCATCGGGGCCTATTTCGCCTATGTCCGGCATCCCTTCGCCGGCAAGCGCGCCCATGAGGTGGCCGAGGGGCTGGCCCGCGATCACAACATCCTGTGCCTGCCCGGCTCCATGTTCGGTCCCGGCCAGGACGATTACCTGCGCTTCGCCTTCGCCAACGTCGACGCGGCGGTCATGCCGGAGATCGCCCGGCGCCTCAAGGAAAGCGAAGCGTAAAAGGCGTCAGCGGATCAGGTGGGTGACGATGTTGGCGCCCATCGCCGCCAGATGGTCGGCGTTGTCGCGGTAGTCGAGGCTGCCGGAGAAACCGCCGGCGGCCCGCACCCGCTCGATCCAGGCCGGAGCGGCGCCCAGCGCGACCAGACGCTTCACCATCTGGTCGGTGGAGCGCAGCGTCATGCGGCCGTTCTCGGCCAGACGCGGGGCGTGGACCATGAACTCCGCGGTCGGTGCGGCGTAGCGCGGGTAGCCGGCCAGATAGAGGCCGACGCACATGCTCTCGCAGGACTGCCCGCCGGCCACGCGGGTGGCGACGGAGCGCCCCGCCTGCCGTTCCGCCAGCATCAGGTCGATCATACGGTAGCCCGCGGTCGTGAAGCCGCCGGGGCTCGACAGTTCGACCACCACCGGCTGGCCGGCCGGCACGCTGCGCAGCGCGTCGGAGAAGCGCTGCTCCACGGCCGGGGTGATGATGCCGTCCAGCCGCAGCATGGTGGAGTCCGTCTGATCGACGCGGACCAGCGTGGCGTCGGGGAAGTCGGAGGCGACGGGCGGCGGCGCCGGGTTCGGACGGTTCACCGACAGGCTGTCGGCGGTCGCGGCCCCAGACGAGCCGACGGCCAGCAGCAGCCCCAGAACCATCATGCGTGCAGTCGCGCGAACCGGCATCGAAACCTCCTTGCTCTGGGAAGGAGGGTGCCGGGAAATGCTTGCGCGTTGGTTAACGGCTGGCCTGCCCAAAGGTGCAACGTCCTTCGCCACAGGCTGTTTATGGAGGGAGGTGATCATTTGGGCTGTGAATGGTGAAACAAATTTGCGCATTTTGCGCCGCAGCCTTGCTGATTCTGTGGGCTGTTCAGGGCTTATCGGCGGAATTGGTTAATAATGTGGCGGTGCAGCAATTATCGCGCGGCTGCGGAGTACCGGCCCCGGTAACGGTGCCTGACCATGTGACTTTGGATGGCGCGGCGCGCGGCGTGATCGTGGCCGTGCCGGAGGGCTACCACCCTGACCGTCCGCACAGCCTCGTCGTCGCCTTCCATGGGCGGACCAACAGCAACGCCGAGGTGCGCCGCTACTTTGGCTTGGAGGGGCATGCGGAGGAGCCGGCGATCGTCGTCTACCCCGCCAGTCTGAAGGATTCCCGCGGCTTGAACGTCTGGTCCGATTCCGGCGACCCGCCGGACCGGCTGCGCGATTTCCGTCTGTTCGACGCCGTTCTGGAGAGCATGGCGGCGAGCTATTGCATCGACATGGGCCGGGTTTTCGTCGTTGGCCATTCGCTGGGCGGGTCCTTCGCCAACAGCCTCGCCTGCGCGCGGGGCGGAGTGATCCGCGGCTTGGCCAGCGTCGGGGGCGGGTCCGCGCGGCCCAAGGACTGCGGCGGGCCGGTCGCCGCCATGGTCCTGCACAACCCGCGCGACGAGCAGGTGCCGGTGTCCGAAGCCCTGCGCCTGCGTCGCGCGCTGCTGGCCCAGGACGGCCTGCCGACGGGCAGCGAGCCGGACGAGCCGCACCGTTTCAACTGCCGGCGCTATGGCGCCGAAGGCGAGGAGAACCCGATTCTCTGGTGTCCGCTGGCCGACGACCGCACGCGCAACGGACGCTTCTACCCGCATCAGTGGCCGCAGGGGGTGGGGGCGGCGATCATGGCTTTCTTCGCGCGGCTGGACTGAGTCGCACCGTCGGCGGCAACAATTGTTGGCTGTGCCCATTGCCGAGGCCGCCTCATTCCGCCAAGATGCCGTGAAAACGACCATCAGGGACGGAACGCATTGATGTCAGACAGCGCCGCCGTGGCGGCCGCCCTGCGGACGGAGGGGGCGGACAAGGCCGCGCTCCGCCTGGACGGCGTGACCTGCACCTTTCCATCGCCCGACGGACGCGGGCAGACCTACACGGCGGTCCAGGGCGTGACCCTGTCGGTCGCCGCGGGGGAGTTCGTGTCCATCGTCGGGCCGACCGGCAGCGGCAAATCCACCATCCTGAACGTCGCGGCGGGCCTTCTGGCCCCCAGCGCCGGGCGCGCCCTGGCCTTCGGGGAGCCGGTCGACGGCATCAATCCGCACGCCGGCTACATGTTCCAGGCGGACGCGCTGATGCCCTGGAAGTCGGCGCTGGAGAATGTGGCCGCCGGGCTGGAGTTCCGCGGCGTGCCGCGGCGCGAGGCGGAGGAACGGGCGCGCCCCTGGCTGGCCCGCGTCGGGCTGGACCGTTTCGGCGACCGCTACCCCCACCAGCTTTCCGGTGGCATGCGCAAGCGGGTGGCGCTGGCCCAGACGCTGATCGTCGATCCGAAGATCGTGCTGATGGACGAGCCTTTCTCGGCGCTCGACATCCAGACGCGGCAACTGATGGAGAACGAGCTGCTCGACCTGTGGTCGGCGGACCGCAAGTCGGTGGTCTTCATCACCCACGACCTGGAGGAGGCCATCTCCATGTCCGACCGGGTGCTGGTGCTGTCGGCCGGTCCCGGCGCCCGGCTGATCGGCGAGTACCGGGTGGATCTGGAGCGCCCGCGCGACGTGGCGGAAATCCGCATGACGCCGCGCTTCCTCGACCTGCACCGGGAAATCTGGGGGCAGCTGCGCGAGGAAGTGCTGAAGGGCTACGCCCAAACCAAACTGAAATGACGTCCAAGCCGACGTGAGGACCCCATGGCCGTGGCCCGTGTGAAACGCCTGCCGAGCCGCCCGGTGATCCTGCTGCTGCAGGTCGCCGTGCTGATCGGTTTTTTCCTGATCTGGCACGTCCTGACCGCGACGAAGATCCTGAGCCCCTTCTTCTTCGGCACGCCACTGGCGGTGCTGGAGCGCACCTGGAGCGACTTCGCGTCCGGGGTGATCTGGTACCATCTCGGGATCACGCTTCTGGAGACCGCGCTGGCCTTCGCCATCGGCACGGTGGCGGGAATCGCCTTCGGATTCTGGTTCGCCCGCGCGCCCTTGGTCTCCATCGTCTTCGACCCCTACATCAAGGCGGTCAACGCGCTGCCCCGCGTGGTGCTGGCGCCGATCTTCGCGCTGTGGCTGGGCCTCGGCATCTGGTCGAAGGTGGCGCTGGGGGTGACGCTGGTCTTCTTCATCGTCTTCTTCAACGTCTATCAGGGCGTGAAGGAGGTCAGCCCGGTCGTGCTGGCCAACGCCAAGATGCTGGGGGCGAGCAACCGGCACCTGTTCCGGCACGTCTATCTGCCGTCCGCCCTGTCCTGGGTCTTTTCCAGCCTGCACACCGCGGTCGGCTTCGCCATGGTCGGCGCGGTGGTGGGCGAGTATCTCGGCTCCGCCGCCGGCCTCGGCTACCGCATCCATCAGGCCGAGGGGGTGTTCGACACGGTCGGCGTCTTCTCCGGCATGCTGGTGCTGACGATCTTCGTCGTGGTGATCGACGCCGTGGTGACCGTCATCGAGAAACGCCTTCTGCACTGGCGCCCGCAGGAGGCGCAGACGACCAACGCGCAGGGATGACCGCGCCAGCTCATAATTGCGCCAAGCTCATAAAATCGGGAGGGAAGCCATGCGTATGAAAAGCGTGATCGCCGCCGCAGCGGTGGTCCTGGCCTTCGGCATCGGCGGGGCGAACGCCCAGCAGGTCGAGAAGAAGGACCTGAAGCTGGCGGTCGGCGGCAAGCCGCTGCTCTATTACCTGCCGCTGACGGTGGCCGAGCGGCTCGGCTACTTCAAGGAGGCCGGACTGAACGTCGAGATCAACGACTTCGGCGGCGGCGCCAAGAGCCTCCAGGCGTTGGTCGGCGGTTCGGCGGACATCGTGACGGGCGCCTTCGATCACACGGTGCAGATGCAGGCCAAGGGCCAGCCGATCACCGCCGTCGCCCTGCTGGGCCGCTATCCGGGCATCGTTCTGGCCGCGGTCAACAAGGCCGGCACGATCAAGTCGATCAAGGAGCTGAAGGGCAAGAAGATCGGCGTGACCGCTCCCGGCTCCTCGACCAACTTCATGGTCAACTACCTGCTGACCCAGCACGGCATGACGCCGGAGGATGTGTCCTTCATCGGCGTCGGCGGCGGCCCCAGCGCGGTGGCCGCGGTGAAGCGCGGCGAGATCGACGCCATCGCCAACCTCGACCCGGTGATCAGCCAGTTGGAGGCCGACGGCGACGTCACCACCATCGCCGACACCCGGACGGAGAAGGGCACGCTGGACACTTACGGCGGGCCGTACCCGGCGGCGGTGCTCTACACCACGCCGGCCTTCATCAAGGAGAACCCGAAGACCACCCAGGCGCTGGTCGACGTCTTGGTGCGGACGCTGAAGTGGCTGGACCAAGCCAAGACCGAGGACGTCCTGAAGGTCCTGCCGCCGGAATACTTCCTCGGCAACCAGACGCTCTACGCCCAGGCTTTCGAGCATTCGAAGCCGACCTATTCGCCCGACGGCCGCTTCTCCCAGGAGGGGGCGGAGGCCGCCTACAAGGTGCTGAAGGCGTTCGACAAAGCCGTGGCCGCGACGGACATCGACCTGTCCAAGACCTACACGAACGCCTACGTCGAGGACTCGCTGAAGCGCATCAAGTGATGTTTCCCTCTCCCGCCCCGGGAGAGGGTGCCCGCGGCAGCGGGCGGGTGAGGGTCGTCCAAGGATGGATCCGGTGATCCTTGGCGATACCCTCACCCTCCCACCGCTTCGCGGCGGGTCCCTCCCTCTCCCGGGTCGGGAGAGGGGAGACAGGTGCGACATTCCGTCACCGGCACCCCCGGTCTCCGTGCCGGTAGACTGGACCTAATTCGTCCTGTTTCGATGCGGAGCACCAACCCCATGACGGAAGTGATCTTTTACGGTCTGTCCGGCTGCACGGCGAACGCCAAGCAGAAGCTTCAACTGCAGGCCGCCGGCCACACGCTGGTGGAGCGCGATCTGGCAGCCGAGCCCCTCACCGCCGAAACCCTGCGCCCCTTCTTTGAGGACCGTCCGGTCGAGGACTGGTTCAACCGCCGCGCCGCCGCCGTGAAGACCGGTTCCGTGAAGCCCGACGAGCTGGACGAGGAGTCGGCGCTGGCCGCTCTGCTGGCCGACCGCGACCTGATCCGCCGCCCGCTGCTCCAGGTCGGGGCGGACCGCAAGGCGGGATTCGATCCCAACACGCTGCACGCCTGGATCGGCCTGACCGCGTCCGGCGAAAGCTGCGACGACAAGCATTCGCGCGGCGTCTGCGACCACGGCCATCACCATTTCCCGAAGCAGGGCTGAGCGCGGAATCAACTGGCGGGGGGACCGGGGGTGATGGTTGAATGCCGGGTTATGGACCGGCCCGACCAAGAGCTTGCGGAACTCCTCACCAGCCTGGGCGCGCGGCTCTCCGCCGCGCCGCCCGGTGCGCTGAACGATCTTCGGGACCCGTTGCGGGCGTTGCGCGACCGGCTGTCGGCCACCCTGGACGACCCGACGCCGAGCCATCCCCTGGGGGCAGGCGAGGCGCATTTCCGCGCTCTGCTGTCCGACGCCATCGGCTGCGTGTCCGAAGGCTTCGTGCTGTTCGGCGCCGACGGGCGTCTGGTGCTGTGCAACGACCGCTACCGCGCCGCCTACCCGCTGCTGTCCGACCATCTCATTCCCGGCGTCCGTTTCGCCGATCTGCTGCGCGTCGCGGTGGAGCGGGGGGCGGCCGGCGACGATCTCGGCGACCCGTCTGACTGGATCGCCGAGCGGCTGAACCGCCACACCCGCAGCGGGCCGCCGACCGACCACCGGCTCGGCGACGGGCGCTGGTACCGCATCAGCGAACACGCCACGCGCTTCGGCGGCGTGGTCAAGATCCTCACAGACATCACCGAGTTGAAACGCCACGAGGAGGCGCTGGCCGACAGCGAGGCGCGCTACCGCCGGCTGGTCGAGATGGCGCCCTACGGCATCCTGATCTGGGATGGCCAGCGGGTGCGCTTCGCCAACCGCTCCGCCGCGCTGATCCTGGGCAGCGGCGATCCCGAGGCGATGCTGCGCATCCCGCTGGTCGAGGCGACGGAGTTCGACGGGGTGCAGCGCCTGTTCGACTGGCTGCCCCCGCCCGGCAGCGGCCTGGAGGCCCCGCCGCCGGTCGAGGCCCGCTTCGTCACCGCCCAGGGTGCCTTGCGCGAGCTTGAGGTCGGCATCCACCCCTTCGCGGTCGAGGGGGAGGCGGCGTGGTTCCTCGTCCTCACCGACATCACCGGGCGCAAGCAGGCGGAACGCGCCATCCAGCAGGCGCAGAAGATGCAGGCCATCGGCCAGCTGGCCGGCGGCATCGCGCACGAGTTCAACAACATGCTGACGGCCATCGGCGGCTTCGCTCAGATGGCCCGCCGCGCCCCGCAGGACCGCCCGCGGGTCGAGCAGTGCCTGACCGAGATCGTCAAGGCGACCGACCGCGCCTCCGGCCTGACCGCCCAGCTTCTCAGCTTCGGGCGGCCCGGCCAGACCGACGCGGCGCGTCCCGTGCGCGTCGGCGCGGTGATCGACGATTTGCGCCGTTTCCTCGGCCCCACGCTGGGCGAGCGCCACCCGTTGCGGATCGAGGGCGCCGGGGGCGGGGCGGTGGTGACCATCGACCCTGCCTTGCTGCACCAGTTGCTGCTCAACCTCGTGCTCAACGCCCGCGACGCCATGCCGGAGGGCGGGCCGATCACCATCGCGGTGGAGCGGGCGGACGATCCCGGAGTCACCATCACCGTCGCCGACACCGGTTGCGGCATCGACCCGGCGGTGGTCGACCGCATCTTCGAGCCCTTCTTCACCACCAAGGAGCCGGGGGCCGGAACCGGGCTGGGGCTGGCGCTGGTCTATTCCACGGTCGCGCGGGCGGGCGGCGCGGTGGAGGTGGACAGCGAGCCGGGGCGCGGCACCATCTTCACGCTCCACTTCCCGGTGGTGGACCTCGCAGAGCCGCAGCAGGCGGACGCTCCCGGTCTGGACGCCTTCGGTCTGGACGCCTTCGGTCTGGACGCCTTCGGTCTTGACGGCGCCGTGTTCCTCGACGCGGAGGACGACGAGATGGAGGGGCTGTCGATGGCCGCCACCGTCCTGCTGGTCGAGGACGAGGCGCAGGTGCGCGACTTCATCCGCCTGACGCTGGAGGACCTGGGCATGCGGGTGGTCTGCGCCGCCGACGGCACCGAGGCCCTGCGCGCCTACGCCGACCATGGCGGGGCCTTCGACCTGCTGGTGACCGATCTCGTGATGCCGCAGGTCGGCGGGGCGTCGGTGGCCCGCGCGCTGCGCCGGGAAAATCCGGATCTGCCGACCGTCCTGATGTCCGGCTACCCGCCGGAGACGGAAAGCCTTGACGACCTGCTGGCCGACCCGAAGTCAGGCGGGCGCCGCATCGTCTTCCTGCGCAAGCCGATCAACCCGGACGAGCTGGCCGACACCATCCACGCGCTGCTGATCTGATGGCAGGGCATCGATGAGCGCCGTTCCGCCGCCTTCCCCGCTCACCACCGACGGCATTCCCATCGGCGCCTACGACGTCGACGCGCTCCTCGGCGAGCTGAGCGGCGACGCGCCGGAGGAGTCGCCGGAGTCCGCCATCTGCGTCCGGGTCGAGGAAATCTTCGCTCCCGCCGCGCGTTTCCTGATCGCGGAAGAGTTGGCGGAGTTCCTGGAGGCGCGCGGCATCACCCCGACCGAGTTTTTGCACAAGGTGGAGCCGCAACGTTCCTTCCTCGACTGGCCGCGCCGCGCCCAGGTGCTGGAGCGGGTGGCCCAGCGGCAGGCCCGCCCCGGACGCCGCTCCCCCGCCATGCGGCTGGAGGAGCTGAAGCGGCTGGAGCAGGAGGTGCTGGCCGTCACCGCCCGGCGCGCCCACAGCGGCACCGCCCTGTCCATCGACGCCAAGCAGTTTGCCGCCACCGTGGCCCAGACCATGGCGCGGACGCCGGGATTCGCCGGGCGTCACACCATCGATTGCTGGCTGTCCGCTTGGCTGGGGGAAGGGCGCAACCACGAGCTTCGGCTGGTGCGCATCCTGTCGCTCGACGGGGACGGGCTGTCCGGCGAGGGCATCGCCATCCTCGACCAGATCGTCGGGGAAATGCTGGCCAACGGGCTGGTGGTCGAGGCGCTGTTCGGCTGGGCGGACGGGCTGCGCGGCGTGCTCGACGCCATGGCGATGGTCTGGCGGGGCGAGGCGCCGTCCCACCCCGACGCCCCGGCGGTCCTGCACCGGCTGTCCGCCTTCGTCGCCCGCCATCAGGCGCGCGCCGCCCGGCTGGGGCTGGAGGCGGGGGTTCACCACGCCCTGCTCGGCGACGCGCCGCTGTCCGGCACCAAGGCCGAGCCGAACAGCGTCGCGGCGGTGCTGGACGAGCTGTCGGCGATCAGCCTCCTCGCCGCGCGCCTGACGGTGAAGGGCGGGGTGATCGGCGGCGAGCGCACGACCCGGCTGATCGACCGGCGGGTGGCGCTGCTGCTGTCCGGCGCGCGGCTGGAGGCGGTGCTGCACGCCAAGAGCCACTACGCCCGCATCGTCGATCTTCTGGCCTTCGAAGGGGCGGTGTCGGGGGAGCGCAGCCGGCGCATGATCGTCGCCCATCTGCGCCGCCATCTCGAGGCCCGCGACTTCACCCAGCGTCTGTTCGAGACGGCCCGCACGCCGCGCGCCCGCATCAAGGCGCTCGCCGACCTGCAACGGCGCGTGGCGCGTTCCACCCTGCCGGACGGCCTGTGCGAGCGCTACGTCCGCATGCTCGACGAGATCCAGAACACCTTCCTGCGCACCAACAAGATCTTCGCCCGCATCGCCAAGGACCGCCCGCCCCACGTCGACGAGGTCATGGAGTTCGCCAGCCTGCTCGCCGAGGGCGCCTTCACCGAGGGGAAATGCGTGGCGGCGGCGCGCGAGCTGGTCGGGCACCATGTCCGCTCCACCGCCTTCCTGCGCGGCTACCTCGCCCGCTGCAAGGACGCGACGGAGCAGCGGGCCGACCGCTTCGCCCAGTTCTTCGCCACGCTGGCCGGCGCCGGCCTGCCGATGCGCGCCATGAACACGCTGCGCGTCCTGTTGGCCGACGACGAGCCGGCCGCCCGCGGCTATGTCGAGATGATCCTGCGCGACCTCGGCATCACCGACCTGACCATCGCCCAGGACGGGTGTGAGGCGCTGAGCCGATTCGAGGAACGGCAGGGCGCCTTCGACCTCATCGTCTGCGACTGGAAGATGCCGCGCCTGTCGGGGCTGGAGTTCCTGAAGCTGGTCCGCGCGGTGCGTCCCGACATGCCCTTCCTGATGGTCACCGCGCTCGCCACCATCATCGCGGTGGAGGAGGCCATGGCCCACGACGTCACCGCCTACATCGCCAAACCCTTTTCTCCCGAACAGCTCGAAGAGAAGATCCTGGTTCTGGTCAACCGGCGCTGAGCGGTGGAAATCGTATGCTCACGGTAGAATCCGATCGTACGAAGGCGAACAGCGAAACGGGCTGTTAACGGCTCCCCTCCTATTACGGGTCTATGCAGATCGCGCCTTGCGCGGCGGTACACCCATGACGATGGAGCGGGGCTCCGTGGATCTTTCCGGCCGGGGCGGGCTGCCCCCCACCGACACCGACCTCGACGTCCGTGCCGTCCGGCTGGGCGGGGACGCGGCGCCGCGCCGCGGGCCGGGCGGGCTGACCGACCTGCTGTTCCTCATGCTCGGCGCCGCCGGCCTGCTGGCGGTGATGATGCCGGAGGAGGGCCGCGACCGGCTGATGCTGCCGCTCGGCGTGATGACGCTGGCGATGGCGGCGCTGGCCGTGCTGTCGGTGCGCCGAGCCCGCGCCGCGGCGGCGGCCCTGGACCGCTCCGCCCGCCTGCTGCGCGCCGCCAACGAGGAGCTGGCCGCCAGCCGCCAGCGCTTCCGCGACTTCGCCGAGGCCGCGTCGGACTGGTTCTGGGAAAGCGCCCCCGACCACCGCTACACCTACGTGTCCGAACGGCTGCCGGAGCTTCTCGGCGGCGATCCGGCGCCGGTGTTCGGCGATTCGCTGCTCGACCTCGGCGCGCTGGTCGAGGACACCGACACCTGGCTGGACCATCTGGCCGACATCGAGGCCGGGCGGGCCTTTCGCGACCTGGAGGTCACGCTGCGCGACGGGGCGGGCGACACCCGCGTCTTCCGCATCAGCGCCCAACCCTTCACCGACGCGGACGGGCGGTTCGCCGGCTACCGCGGCACCGGCATCGAGACGACCGCGGAGACGCTGGCCCTGGTCGAGGCGCGCTTCATGCAGTCGGTGGTGCACGACGCGCTGTCCAGCATCTCCGAAGGCTTCGTGCTGTTCAGCCCGGACGACCGGCTGATCTTCTGCAACGAGCGTTACCGCAGCGCCTACCCGAATCTGGCCGATGTGCTGGTACCCGGCACCGCCTTCAAGGACATCCTGCGCGCCGCCGCCGAGCGCGGCGGGTACGAGGGCGACGACCGCGAGATGGCCGACTGGATCGCCGAGCGGATGAAGCGCCACCTCCTGCACACCGATCCGGTGGACGGCCGCCTGTCCGATGGGCGCTGGTACCGCATCAGCGAGCACGCCACCGGCTCCGGCGGCATCGTGAAGATCCTGATGGACATCACCGAGCTGAAGCGGCGCGAGGAGCAGCTCGCCGGCCAGACGGAGCGGCTGGAGGCCACCGTCAGCGCGCTCAGCGAGAGCGAGAAGCGCTACCGTCAGCTGGTCGAGCTGGCCCCCTACGGCATCGTCATCTGGGACCGCCGGGCCATCCGCTTCGGCAACGCCGCCGCCGCGTCCATCCTGGGGGTGGGCGGCAGCGGCGGGCTGGAGGGGGTGGACCTCAACCGCTTCATCGTCGAGGCGGAGGCCGTGACGACGCGCCTGGGGCTGGGCGCGGAGGGCGATCACCAGCGCGTGGAATGCGCGATCGCCCGCCCGTCGGGCGAGCAGCGCCATGTGGAGATCGGCGCCTTCCCAGCGGTCTACCAGCGGGAGGCGGCGGTTCTCCTGGTGCTGAACGACGTGACCGAGCGCCGCCGTGCGGAGGCGGAGCTTCAGAAGTCGCAGAAGATGGAGGCGGTGGGCCGCATGGCCGGCGGCATCGCCCACGAGTTCAACAACATGCTGACCGCCATCGGCGGGTTCGCCCGGCTGGCCGAGCGGGCGCCGGACGATCCGGGGCGCGTCACCACCTGCGTGCGGGAGATCGCCAAGGCCTCCGACCGGGCCGCCGCGCTGACCGCCCAGCTTCTCGACTTCTCGCGCCGCCGCCCGTCGGACGAGACGGAGGTGGTGGCGCTGGCGCCGCTGGTGCGCGACCTGAAGGTCTTCCTGAAGCCGCTGATGAGCGCCGGAATCGATCTGGACATCCGCATCGGCGACGGGGACGCCCACGCCGTCGCCAACCCGGTGATGCTGAACCAGGCCATCCTGAACCTTGCCCTCAACGCGCGCGACGCCATGCCGGACGGCGGGCGCCTGACCATCGCGCTGGACAGTGCCCTGCCGGACGCCGGCTTCTTCGGGCGGCACGGCGCGCTGGCGCACGGCCGCTACGCCGTGATCCGCGTCATCGACGAGGGCTGCGGCGTGCCGGAGGCGGTGCGCGACCGCATCTGGGAGCCCTTTTTCACGACCAAGGAACCGGGCAAGGGCACTGGCCTCGGCCTGTGGATGGTCTACGGCACCGCCCAGCAGGCCGGCGGCGCCGTCGAGATGGAGGCCGGGCCGGACGGGCGCGGCAGCGTCTTCTCCATCCATCTGCCCGCCGTTCCCGCTCCCGCTCAGGCCGGTTCGCTGGCGGACGGGCTGGGGCTGGGCGAGGACGAGGGGGCCGCGATCCTGCTGGTGGACGACGAGGACTCCGTGCGTACCTACGTCCGTCTGGCGCTGGAGGAGGCCGGCTGCACGGTGACGGAGGCGGTGGACGGGCTGGACGCACTGGAGCGCTGGGACGAATGCGGCGGGCTGTTCGACGCCGTGGTGTCCGACATGTCGATGCCCCGCATGAACGGGCTGGAACTGAGCCGCGCCCTGGCGGAGCGCAACCCCGACCTGCGCATCCTCTTCCTGACCGGCTACGCGTCCCATGAAACGGCGGCGGACATGACGGCACAGCCGGGCCGCCGGATCGTCATGAAGCCAGTGGCCCCGGACCGCCTGATCGAGGCGGTGCGCGGGCTGCTGGCCGAATGAGACGGGGTTAGGGCATGGCATCGGACCAGAGCATCGCGGACGGCCGGGATAGCGGTCGTGACCTGGACGGCGAGAGCGGGAGCGACACCGCCGTCTGCCGGACCCCGGAGGACTTCTACACCCCGCAGGGCCGCGACAGCATCGGCCGGCATTGCCAGCGCTATTTCGATGAGAACGCGCTGACCCCGACCGAGCTTCTGCATTCCCCCCGCCACCAGCAGAGCCTGTCAAACATCCCGACCTTCGTCGCCATCCTGCAGCAGGCGGAACGGGCGATGGACCGCAAGGGCGCGCTGACCGCCCTGGTCAACGAGGTCGCCCGGGTGACCCGCGAGCGGCTGAAGGACGCCCAGCCGCCGGACCTGACGCCGGCCAGCTACGCCGCCACGGCGGAGCGGCTGATCGCGGCCCGCGACGCCTTCACCGGGCGCTTCATGGTCGATGCGGCGCTGACCACGCACCTGTACCAGGGCCGCAGCTTCGCCGAGAAGGCGCGGCTCCTGCTGGAACTGGCGGACGGCCTGGAGGACGCCGAGGCGCTGGCGCCGCTCGACCGGCTGCTCGGCGAGATCCTGCGCAGCGACACCGGCACCGCCTCCTGCTCCCTGGACGCGCCCTTCGTGGACCGGGTGGACATGATCGTGTCGCTGATCGCCGGGGACAAACCGCTGTCCGACGAGGCGGCGCCGGTCTTCAAGGGTCTTGAGACGCTGGTGCGCCGCACGGCCATGCCGGTGCTGAGCGACAGCCTGATCGTCGCGCTGCGCCGCGAATTGTCGAAGCCCGACCGCTTCACCATCACCAGCGCCGGCGACCTGTTCGGGGTGGAGGCGGTGCAGCGGGAGATCATGGCGCTGAGCCAGGTGTCGCAGCGGCTGCGCACGGGGGAGGGCTATTTCGGCGGCGCCCGCACGGAGGCGGCCCTTCAGCGGCGCAGCGCTCTGCTCGTCAACGAGGACACGCTTCCCGAAATCACCAAGGGGCGGACGCTGATGCAGAAGCTCCGCATCCTGTTCGTCCTCCAGAGGATGCCGCTGTCGCCGAGCGCCGAGCGGGCGGTGAACGGCTATCTGACCCAGTTCTTCGACGGGCGGGATTTCGCCGGGCGCCTGCTCGACTGCTGGAAGGAGAAGACCGAGAAGCTGAAGGGACTGTCGGAGGTCCAGAAGCTCGTGCTCGACAGCGCCTTCGCGGAGGACGCCCGCGAGCATATGGCCGGGCAGATCGACGAGATCCAGAACGCCTTCATCCGCACCCAGCGCCTGCTGAGCCCCCTCCAGGGCAAGGACGAGCCGAACCCCGACACCGTGCTGGAGATGGTGCGGCTGGCCGGCGACGGCGCCTTCTGCCGCGGCAAGAGCCGGGCGGCGGTCGCCAAGGCGCTGTACCGGCAGGTGCACCGGCCGCGCTTCGTGCGCTCCTTCCTGCTGGGCGCCACGGGCGGCAAGGAGCGCTCGGCCCGCGCCTCCTGGATGCGTGGGGCGTTGGGGGTGATCGGTGTGCCCTTCATCGACCTCGGCGCCATCCGCGTTCTGGTCGTCGACGACGAGGACGGGCCGCGGCACTTCGTCGAATCGGTGCTGCGCGACCTCGGCATCGGCCACATCGACACGGCGGCGGACGGCCAGGAAGCGCTGCTCCGGCTGGCCGGGGACGGTACGTACGACCTGATCGTCTGCGACTGGATGATGCCGAAGGCGAGCGGCCTGGACGTGCTGCGCCGCGTGCGCGAGGTGCGGCGGGATCTGCCCTTCCTGATGGTGACCGCGCTCGCCACGCTGAAGGCTGTGGAGCGGGCGCTGGCCCACAATGTCAGTGCCTACATCGCCAAGCCCTTCACCCCGGAGCAGCTCGAGGAAAAGGTCTTTCTCGTGCTGACGCAAAAATCGGCTCCCGGCGCGTGAGCGGAGCAACCAAAGCTGGTTGCGGCATTCTTTTGTGTCTCCTTTGAGTTATCTATTTTCGGACTGAGACACCAAAACAATCTCGACAGTTGCTCTGAAGTTGTTCGAATTTCTTTGAGCGAAATTAAATAAAACCATTAATAAATAAGTCACGATTGCTTCGGTAGCATTCCGACAGAGGAACGGCCCGCGTGCCACCGCCCATCGGCGCGGACTTGTCGGAAGGGTTGTCATGTTCGATAATGTGTCCATTCGCTCGAAGCTCTGGGGGTTGGTGGCTCTGGCGAGCATCGCGTCGGCCGCCATCGTCGGCGCCGGCCTCTGGCTGAATTACCAGCGCATGCACGCGGACCGCGTTCAGTCCCTGCGCTTCATGGTCGAAGCCGCCCACAGCATGGCCGCCGCTTATGAGGCGGAGGCCGCCGCCGGCCAGATCACGCGGGAGGAGGCCCAGGCCCGCTTCAAACGGTCGCTTCTCGGCATGCGCTACGGCGGGCAGGAATATCTGTTCGCAATCACGCTGGACGGCTTCGGCTTTGCCCATCCCAGCCCGAAGATGATGGGGCAGAACGTGTCCGGCGTGAAGGACACCAAGGGCGCGCCGATCCTGATGGACATGGCGCGGATCGCCAAGGCCTCGGGGGAAGGCACCTACGGCTATTTCTGGAACGTCACCCCGAACAGCGACGAGACGGCGGCGAAGCTGTCCTACATCAAGACCTTCCAGCCCTGGGGCATCTACATCGGGACGGGCGTCTTCATCGACGACATCCGTGGCGCCTTTCTGAGCACGCTGTGGACCGTTCTGGCGGTGGCCGGTCTTCTGGCGGTGCCGGCGGTCTGTCTGATCGCGCTGGTCGGGGTGCGGCTCAGCGCCACGATCCGCAGCCTCAGCGTCCGCATGCACGCCCTGGCGGACGGCGACCTTTCCGTCGCTTTTCCCGAGGCGAACCGCCGCGACGAGATCGGCGCCATGGCCAGCGCCGCCCGCGTGTTCCTGAGCAACGCCGAGGAGAAGAAGCGTCTGGAGGCCGATCAGGCCGCCACGCTGCGCCGCTCGGAGGAGGACAAGCGCCGCACCCTCACCGGTCTCGCCGAACGGTTCGAGCGGAGCGTCGGCGAGGTGATGAAGTCGGTGTCGCACGAAACCGAGGCGATGGAGCGCGAGGCCCAGGAGATGACCCGCGCCGCCGGACAGACCGACCAGCTGGCCGGCGCCGTGGCGTCGGCGACGGAGCAGACCTCGGTCAACGTGCAGACGGTCGCGGTGGCGACGGAGCAACTGTCCGGGTCGGTGGGGGAGATCAGCCGCCGGGTCGCCGACGCCTCGCGCATCGCGCGGGACGCCGCCACCGCGTCGGAGCGTGCCACCGGCAAGGTGACCGGGCTGGCCGAGGCGGTCGGGCGGATCGGCACCGTGGTCAGCCTGATCAACGACATCGCGGCGCAGACCAACCTTCTGGCGCTCAACGCAACCATCGAGGCGGCCCGTGCGGGCGAAGCCGGCAAGGGCTTCGCGGTGGTCGCGGGCGAGGTGAAGAGCCTCGCCAGCCAGACCGCCCGGGCCACCGAGGAGATCGCCGCCCAGGTCGCCGGCGTCCAGTCCGCGACCGGCGAGGCGGTGGCGGAGATCGGCGGGGTGGCGCGGGTGATCGAGCAGGTGAACGGTATCGCCACGATCATCGCGTCGGCGGTTGAGGAGCAGGGCGCGGCGACCCAGGCGATCAGCCGAAACGTCCAGCAGGCCGCCGACGTCACGCGGGACGTGGCGCGCGACATCTCCGGCGTCACCGCCGCCGCTGGGCAGTGTGGGAAGATGGCCTATGCCGTGCTGGAGGCGTCGCGGCAATTGGCCCAGCAGTCGGAGACCCTGAACGGTGAGATCAGCGGCTTTCTGAGGACCCTGCGCACGCAGTGAGCGACGGCGCGCCCTGCCGGTCAGTCGGCGGCGGCGCGCACACCCGCGTCGGGGACCGCCAGCGGAGCCGTCTTCCTCGGCGCCGCCTTTTCCAGCGCCGGTTTCTCCAGAACGGTCGTCTCCACCCAGTCCGCGACGTAGCGGGCGACCGCTTCCCAGCCGGGTTCGAGCATCATGCTGTGCCCCATCTCCGGAAAGAACACCGGCTCCGTCCGGAAGGCGCGGGCAGTGGCCTCGACCTGGTCCTTGGGGATCAGCCGGTCTTCCTCCGCGCCCAGCACGGTCACGCGGGCGCCGCGGGCCGGCAGGAGCGGGAAGGGAATCCAGCCGCCGATGTCCAGAAGCACGCGCTGCGACTCCTCCTGCATCAGCGGCTCGTAGCGCTTGGCCAACTCCAGCGGCACCCGGTCGGAGAACATGGCACGGCGCACCGCCTCCGCCTCGATGCCGTTGGAGAAGGTCATCAGCATGCCCATCTGCTGGAACACGTAGGGATCGCTCCAGGCCAGCCGCAGCGAGGATTCCAGCAGGCCGTGCGGCGGGGCGGAAGCCATCAGGACCGCCCCCGGGAAACGCCGGCGGATCAAGGCCCGCTGGACCACCATGCCGCCCATGGAATGGCCGATCAGCACCGGCGGCGCCGAACAGGCGTCCACCGCGCTCAGAACGTCATCCACATAATCGGCGATGCCGAAGCTGTTCAGCCGCTCCCGCCCCTCGCTGGCGCCATGGCCGCGCAGGGACACGGCGTGCGCCTCCCACCCCTGCTCGGCGAACCAGGGCAGGAAATGCTCGTCCCAGATCCAGCCGCCGCAGAAGGCACCATGGACGAACAGCAGGGGCACGGGCTTCACCGGTCCGGCGGGGCGGCGGCTGAGGATTTCGAGCTTGGGCATGGACGGTCCGATCCGGATGCTGCGATGCGGTGGGGAAACCAGAGGTAGCCTGCATCGCTCCCGCTGTCGACCCGCGCTCAGCCGTTGGCAGCCTTGAGCAGATGGGTGGCGAACCAGGAGCGCGCGGAATCCGCCACCTGATCCAGCTTCCCGGTTTCCTCGAACAGGCGGCCCGCCCCCGGCACGACCTCCAATGCCTTGGTGCAGTGCAGCCGGTTGAAGGCGTCGTTGTTGAGGTCCAGCGCCGGGGCGTCCTTGCCGCCGACCACCAACAGGGTGGGGGCGGCGACGGCGTTCAGCCATTCCTCCGCCAGATCGGGACGTCCGCCGCGGCAGACCACGGCACCAACGCCGTCATGCTCCGCGGCGCGCCCGGCCGCGATCAGCGCCGACGCCGCCCCCGACCCGGCGCCGAAGAAGCCGATGGGCTTGCGTTCCACCGCGGTGGTGGCGCGCAGATGGCGGACGGCCAGCAGCAGGCGCTCGGACTGGCGGTGGACGTCGAACTGGTTGGCCGGGTCGGCCCTCTCCCCCGCGGTCAGCAGGTCCATCAGCAGCGTGGCGAATCCGGCCTCGCGCAATCGCGCGGCGACGCGGACGTTGCGCGGGCTCATCCGCCCGCTGGAAGTCCCATGGGCGAAGATCACCGCCGCCGCGAAATCGGCGGGCGCGGCGAATTGCCCCGCAAGGCCGAGCGGTGGAATGTAGAGCGTCGTCTCCATGCGCCTTTCCCCCTTTCGTTGGGCCTTGCCCCGATGAGGTGCCCGGCCGGTGGCTTAACAGGCCGGATGGTCGGTCCGTGCCCGATGGCCTACAGTGACGACCCCCGACCGAATCCAGAGATCGGTATCGTTCCCCGGTGAAGGGAGACCCACCTTTGTCAGACAAAGACCCGGCCAGCGCGCCCCCCATCACGCCCACCAACCTGCCGGCGCCCCCGGTGCTCGACCCCGCCACCGTTGGGGCGAAGCTCGGCGCCACCGACTATCCCGAGACGTTCCGCGCGGCGGTGGCCGGGCGCCTGCGCAAGCGGCTGGGCAACCCGCTGGGGATCACCAAGTTCGGCGTTAACCTGACCCGGCTGGAGCCGGGCGCCGCCTCCGCCCTGCGGCACTGGCACACCCGCCAGGACGAGTTCGTCTATGTGCTGGACGGCGAGCTGACCCTGGTCACCGACGCCGGCGAGACGGTCCTGCGTCCCGGCATGTGCGCCGGATTCCCGGCCGGAAAGCCCGACGGGCACCAGCTCGTCAACCGCTCCGACGAGCCGGCGACCTATCTGGAGGTCGGCGACCGCAGCGCGGGGGACGAGGCGCATTACCCGGACGAGGATCTGCGCTACGACAGTGCGACGGACCTCTTCACGCATCGCGACGGCACCCCCTGGTGAGAGGGGCGGGCGGTCCGGTAACCCCATCCGTCAGGGCACCGCCCGCGCGCCCAGAAAGGCCGGCTCCGCCAGAGGGTAGGCGGACCGCCGCAGCCCGGCGATGTGCCGGGCGGCCCGGGCGCATTGGTTGCGCAGCTCGGGCACCGCGCTCATCTCCCAGAAGGGTGGGCGGCTGACGGGGCCGAGCGCGAACAGCCGGTCCGACGCCTGTCCATCCTCGCCGATCAGGGCGCCGTCCATGGTGACGTCCAGCCCCAGCCGCAGCGGGTCGGGCCGCGCCAGGCCGCGCGTCAGCAGCGCCTTGACCAGCGGATGGCCGATCCGGCTGAAGTCGCACTCGGTGCCGGTGGCGTTGACGATGGCACCCACCGTGCGGGCCCAGACGGTTCCCTCGGCCACGCGGGCGCGGACAGCCGCCTCAACCCCGTTCGGGACGAGAGTCAGCGTTTGCAGGCGTCCGGCGCGGATGGCCAGCCGCCCGTTGGCGCAGAGGGCGGCGATGCGGGCCGCCACCGCTGGCGCGATGCGGTGGCGATGGACCTCCCAATAGGGGCGGACATGGCGCAGGAAGCGCCGACGCTCCTCCATCGGCAGATGGCTCCAGATCAGGTGATGGTAGGGGCGCAGCGCGTCGAAGGCTGAGCGCCAGTCGAAGCCCGTCTCGCGCGCGCGACGGACGTCGGCCTTCAGGGCAATCATCACGTCCAGAACGGTGCGCGGCATCACCTGCGGGTGGATGAAACTCTTGAAGGGCCGCGTCTCCTCGTGCGTCTGGGGCAGCAGGCCGCGGCGCGACAAAGCGAGGATGGGGCCGCGGTGCCCCTGGTCCTCCAGCGACAGGACGGTGTCCACCATGGTCAGCCCGGTGCCGAGGATCAGCACGGGCGCGTCCGGGGCGATCGTGGACAGCGCCGGCCAGTCCCAGGGGGAGGCTATATAGCGGCTGGAGGCATAGACCTCCGGCGCCGGGACCGGCGGCGGCGAGGGGGCGAAGTTGCCGACGCAGAGAACCGCCGTGTCCACCGACAGGCTGGTGCCGTTGCCCAGCCGCAGCCGGGTGCCCCGCGCGTCGGACGCGATGTCCACCGCCTCGGCCTGCGACACGGTGAGGGAGACGTGGGGCGGGGCGGCGACCACGGCCTCCCGCAGGACGTCCTGGATGTAGGCGCCATAGCGGGCGCGGGAGACGAAAGCGTGGCCGCTGGGCGGCACCGCTCCGGCCCTCTCGTCTTGTATCTTGTCGTCTTGTATCTTGTCGTCCTGGGCCCAAAGCCAGCGCAGGAAGTGCCGCGGATCGTCCGGATAGGCACTCATGTTGTAGGCACGCACGTTCAGCAGATGTGCGGCGTTGGGCGTGGAGTAGGCGAGCCCGGCGCCGACGCTGGGCGTGCGTTCGATCAGGTGCAGGCTGGTCGGCTCATCGGCGCTGCGCATCAGGTGCGCGGCGAGGACGCTGCCGGTGAAGCCGGCCCCAATGATGGCGATGCGGCGTTTCGAAGGGCGTGCTGACAACGTCGTCGCTCCTCTGCTCTGGCCGTGCGAAGGGGGCGGAGATCCGGCGCCGGGACGCCGGATGGCCCAGCCGGCCACTCTTCGGTGCAGGATTGGGCAGGTCAACCGCAATTCCGGCGTAGGACAAACCCCTGGCACTGCTGGGGGATTTATGGTTAACAAGAAATTAACTATAAGGGGGGATGGTTTCGCACCTTCGAACCATGTACGGCAGGACCGATGCGCGACCACCCCCTCCGCCCCGTCAACACCATTCCATCCGCCGCCAACCCGGCGCCGTCGGACCGCCGTGAACCCGATGTGCAATTGGCCGCGATGGTGCCGCAGAGCGTCAAGCGCGCCGTACGCCGCCGCGCCGAGGAGGAGGGGACGACCGTCCGCAGCGTCCTTCTGCGCGCCCTGAAGCACGCCGGCATCGCCGAGGTCGATGAATCCGAGATCGCCGACCGCCGCATCGCCGCCGGCGCCGAACGCTCCGGCGCCTGGAAGGCCACGCGTATCCGTTGACGGGGCGGTCGAGCATCGCGCACGGTCACACGGAACCATTTTCCGAAAGCCGCTCTGCATGAGCCTTCTTCACCGCCTGATGCTTCTTGTTCTCGTGGCGATGATCCCGGCGGCCGTCATCGAGGTGAAGAACGAGCTGGCTCTGCGGGCCGCGCGGGAGGCCGAGGTGGGGCGCGACGCCCTGCACCTTGCCGCGCTGTTCGAGGCGGAACAGCACCGCATGATCGACGGGCTGCGGCAGGTGCTGAGCACGTTGGTGAAGGCCGACGCGGTGCGCGCGCCCGACTCCCCGGCCTGTCAGGCACTGATGGACGGCCTGCGCGTGTCGTATCCCGGCCATCTCGGCATCGTGATCGCCGGGCTGGACGGAGTGGTGCGCTGCGCGACCGATCGCGCCGCGCAGGGGATTTCCATCGCCGACCGCGACTATTTCCGCGACGCGCTGGACAGCGGCCGGATGACGCTGGGCGAGCATGTCTTCCGGCGGACCGACGGGCGCTCCGCCGTCCCCGTCGCGCTGGCCTTCCAGGATGCGGAGGGACGGGCGGCCGGCGTGGTGACGGCGATGACCGACATCTCCTGGATCGCCGATTTCCTGTCCAAGCGGCCGCTGTCCGGCAACGCGCGGATCACTCTGGTGGACCGCCGCGAGCGGGTGGTCGCACAGGTGCCGCCCCTGCCGAACCAGACGGGGCCAAACCAGACGGAGCCAAACCAGACAGACAGCGGCGGCGTTCTGTCCCCGTCCGTCATCGCGCTGCTGTCCCGCGACGCCCCCGGCGTCGCCGAGGTGACCGGGCCGGACGGGCGGCCGCGCATCGTCGCCTATCAGCCGACCGGGCGTAGTCTGGACGGCGTCGGCGTCGTGGTCTGCCTCGACAAGGGCGCGGCGCTGGAGCCGATCCGCGGCGCGATGGTCCAGGCGATGACCGGCATCGCCACGGTGCTGTTCTTGACGCTGCTCGCTGTCTGGTGGGGCGCCAACCGGTTCCTGCGGCGACCCGTGGCGGCGCTGGTTGCGACGGCGGAGCGCTGGAAGGGCGGCGACCTGACGGCGCGTAGCGGCGTGGCGAAGCAGTCGTCCGAGCTCGGCACTCTGGCCCGCGCCTTCGACGGCATGGCCGAGGAACTGGCCCGTCAGCAGCAGATCCGGGAGCAGGCCAACGCGCTGGCCCACAAGACGGCCGCCGTCCTGGGCAGCATCACCGACGGCGTGTTCGAGGTGGACCACGACTGGCGCATCACCTTCATGAACGAGCGCGCCCGGACGCTGATCGCCGGGGGGCGCGACCTGATCGGCCAGGATTTGTGGGACGTCTTCCCGGAGGTCGACGCCAGCGCCTTCGGCGAGAACTATCGCCGCGCCATGCGGGACCAGACGCCCGTCGAGTTCGAGGAGTATTGCACGGCCTTCGAATCCTGGTTCGCCGTGCGCGCCTTCCCGTCGCCGGACGGGCTGGCCGTCTTCTTCCAGGACACCACAGCCCGCAAGTGGGGAGAGGCGGCGCTGAATTCCGCCAACCGGGAAAAGAACGCGCTGCTCGCCCAATTGAACAGCCTGCTGCAGAACGCGCCGGTCGGTTTCGCCTTCTTCGACCGCGAGCGCCGTTACATCCGCATCAACGAGCAGTTGGCCGATTCCAACGGCATCCTGGCCGAGGCCCATATGGGCCGCACCGTGGCGGACCTGCTTCCCGTCGTCGGGGCCAGCGTCGAGCCGCTGATCGACCGGGTGTTCGACACCGGTGAGCCGGTCCCCTACCGGGAGGTGATGGGCGAGACGCCCAAGGAGCCGGGCGTGACGCGCCATTGGTTGATCGCCCTGTTCCCTGTGCATGAGGGGATGGAGGTCGCGGCGGTCGGCGCCGTCGTGATGGAGGTCACCGACCTGCGTCGGGCCGAGACGGCGCGACGCCAGAGCGACGAACGCTTCCGGTCGGTCTTCGAACTGGCGGCGGTGGGCATCGAGCGGGTGGGCCTGGATGGCCGCATCCTCGACGTCAACGCCAAGATCTGCGACATCGTCGGCTACCCGCGGGAGGAGTTGCTGCGGCGGACCTACCGCGACATCACCGATCCGGCGGATTTGCCGGCGGAGGAACAGCTGATCGAGCAGCTGCTGTCCGGCGAACTGGCCAGCTACGCCCTGGAGAAGCGCTACCGCCGCAAGGACGGCGGGGCGGTGTGGGTGCGGGTGACCTCCTCGCTCGCCCGGATCACCGGCACGGAGCCGGCCTACCGCATCACCGTCGCCGAGGACATCACCGAGCGCAAGGCGATGGAGGCCGAACTGCGCTCCGCCCGCGACGAGGCGGAGCGCGCCAACCTCGCCAAGTCGAAGTTCCTGGCGGCGGCCAGCCACGATCTGCGCCAGCCGCTCCAGTCGCTGTTCTTCTTCACGGCCGCCCTGTCGGCCCATGTCGGGTCCCCCGCGGGCACCAAGATCCTGACCCATCTGGAGCAGGGGCTGGACGCGCTGAAGGGGCTGCTGGACAGCCTGCTCGACGTGTCGCGCCTCGACGCCGGGGTGGTGACGCCGGTGTTCGAGGATTTCGACGTGGCGGAGGTGCTGGACCCGATCCGCGCCGCCTACGCACCGGTCGCCGCCGGCAAGGGCATCGGCTGGCAGGTCGAGGTCGCCGCCGGTCGGGTGCGCAGCGACCGCACGCTGCTGGGTCGGCTGCTGCGCAATCTGGTCGAGAACGCCATCCGCTACACCGACAGCGGGCTGGTGCGGGTGCAGTGCCGTCCGGACGGGCGGTTCCTGTCGATCGTGATCCAGGACACCGGCATGGGCATTCCCGACGACCATCTGGAGCGGATCTTCGAGGAATTCCATCAGGTCGGCAACCCGGAGCGGGACCGCAACCAGGGGCTCGGCCTCGGCCTCGCCATCGTGCGGCGCCTGTCGCGGCTGCTCGATCATCCGGTGGAGGTGCGTTCCGCGGTGGGCAAGGGCTCGGCTTTCCGGGTTCTGGTGCCGATGGGCGAAACGGTCGCCGCCGCCGCCGCGGGGGTGGGGGGTGCGGCACCGGGGATGGGGCAGGGCCGCCTCGCCGTGCTGGTGGACGATGACGCCATCGTGCTGATGGGGCTTCAGCTGATTCTGACGGAGTGGGGGTATACGGTGCTGGCGGCGGGCAGTGCCGATCAGGCCATGGAGCGTCTGTCCGCCCAGACGCGCGTCCCCGACATCGTGATCGCCGATTACCGGCTGCGCGAGGGGCGGATCGGGACCGAGGTGATCCTGCGCGTGCGTGAGCGCTACGGCGCCGGGGTGCCGGGGGTGATCCTGACCGGGGAGACGGGGCCGGACTGCCTGCTGGACGCCACCGCCCACGGGCTGACGGTGATCCACAAGCCGGTCACGCCCCGTGAACTGGCGGCGGCGGTGGACCAGCAACTGAAGGCCGTGCCGGCGTGAGGCCCACGCTGCGGCCTTATCGCGTGAGGCCCCAGCGCCGGTACCACGCGTTCAGGTCCCGCGCGGAGTCGATCCGGATCTTCGGCAGGTCGGCCTGATCGAAGGTTCGCAGGTTTCTCGTCCGGTTTCTCGGGGTGGTGACGGCGATGTGGCGGATCATTTCCCACTTGATGCTGTCCCGTCGGCCCTCCAGCGCGCCGCGCCGTTCCCGTTCGAACAGGGTTCGGCGGAAGTAGCGCAGCAGGCTGAGCGGCATGGGCACGTCCAGGTAGATCAGGCCCGTCGCCCGCTGGAAGCGCTGCGGAATGCAGCGTGAGTAGTTGCCCTCCATGATCCAGCGGTCGCCGGCGATGGCCGCGTCGTGCAGGGCGACGAATTCTTCGGTCGGCCGCGGCTGCCAGTCCGTGTTGGGGGCGTGGTACAGCCGGTCGAGATGGACGACGGGAAAGCCGCGCTGCCGCGCGATCGCTTCGGCAAGCGTGGATTTCCCGCTGTTGGACGGCCCGAGAATGCAAATGCGGTGGCCGAGGTCGGAGAGCTGCATGGATTGATACCGTTACGAAACAATGCCCGGTCGGGCCGCGAGCGTTCGCGGGCCGCAACATGGTGCGCATGGGGGTGCGCATGGGGTGGATCGTCACCCGTCCGGCGGTCACTCCGCCTGGGCGAGTTCCTTCGCGGCGGGGCGGGGGGCGAGGGCGGCGCGGCCGGTGTCGGTCAGGCGGCAGACCAGCCAGTCGGGCTTCAGCGGGTTGTCGAACCAGCGCGCGGCCCAGCCGGACTTCAGGCAGCTTTCGATGGTCTGGCGCTTGACGCGCTGGCCGTCGCCGTCGAACAGGGGCAGCTTGCCGCCGGGCTGGTCCAGGCCGTTGCGCAGCCACGCCGCCTGCGCCTCGGTGGGGCGGCGTCGGGACGTGGTGCGTCGGGGTGCGGCCATGGTTCGTCGCCTCGGAAGATGTTGCGGCCTGGCTGTTGCGCGCTGGCGGCCTGTGGCAAGATTCGGGCACTCTACATCGAAAGGCTTCGGTCATGGAATTCGTCTTCGCCTACATCACCGCCGGATCGCGGGACGAGGCCCGGCGCATCGGCCGCGCGCTGGTCGAGGAGGGGCTGGCCGCCTGCGCCAACATCTTCGACGGCATGACCTCCATCTACCGCTGGCAGGACGCCATCGAGGAAGCCACGGAAACGGTGCTGATCGCCAAGACGCGGGCGGAGCTGTTCGACCGGCTGGCCGCGCGGGTGCGGGAACTGCACAGTTACGAGGTGCCCTGCGTGGTCGAGCTGAGGGTGGGGCGCGGCAACCCGGCCTATCTGGACTGGCTGCGCGACGAGACGGCCTGACCCGCCGATGATCGTCGCCAGTGATCGCCGCCGCATGCCCGCCATGACGGCGGCGCATTGGACCGCCTCCGACCCGCGTGCCAGTTTCGCAAGGGTTGCTTTCAAACGCAAATCATCCGGATGCGGAGAATTTCCATGACCGACACATCGGCGCGGCTGTCGATCGGCTTTTCCTGGGTCGGCCACGCGCTGATGCACATCGTGTCGGCCCTGTTCCTGACGGTTGTCCTTGCGTTGGAACGGGAATGGAAGCTGCCCTACGACGAGCTGATCCGGCTGTGGACGCTCGGCGCGCTGATGATCGGCGTCGGGGCGCCGCTGGCCGGCTGGCTGGGCGACCGCTGGAGCGAATGCCGGATGATGGCGGTCTTCTTCCTGCTGACCGGGGCGGGGACCATCGCCTGCGGCTTGACCGACGGACCGGAGGCGCTGCTGTGGGCGCTGGCGGTGCTCGGGCTCGGCTCCTCCATCTACCACCCGGTGGGCATGGCCTGGATGGTCAAGAACGCCACCAACCGCGGCAAGGCGCTGGGCTACCAGGGCATCTTCGGCACCATCGGCATCGCCTCGGCGGCGGTGGTGGCTGGCGGCCTGACCGAGTGGCTGGGCTGGCGCTCGGCCTTCCTGATTCCGGGTGCGGTCTGCCTGGGGCTGGGCGTCGTGCTGGCCCTGCTGATCGCCATGGGCAAGGTCGAGGATCGCCAGGGCGACGTGAAGCCGATCCCCAAGGCCTCGCGCGGCGACGTCATCCGCGCCTTCGTCGTGCTGTCGGTGACGATGGTCTGTGCCGGGCTGATGTTCAACGCCATGCAGGTGGTGCTGCCAAAGCTGTTCGAGGCGCGGCTGAGCGACCTGCTGGGCGGCAGCACGCTGGGCGTCGGCGGCGTGGTGACGGCGGTCTATCTGTTCGCTGCCCTGCCGCAGCTCATCGGCGGCCATCTGGCCGACAAGTACCCGCTGAAGCGCATCTACACCCTGTGCCTGCTCGTTCAGGTGCCGATGATGGCGGCGGTGGCGGTCCTGGCCGACCTGCCGCTGGTCGGCGCGGCGGCGCTGGTGGTCGTCGCCTCCCAGGTGCAGATTCCGGCGGAAAACCTCCTGCTCGCCCGCTACACCCCGGAAAAGCACCGCGGGCTGGCCTACGGCGCCAAATTCATCCTGTCCTTCGGCGCCGGCCCGCTTGCCGTTCAACTCGTCGCCCTGGTCTATGAGCGGACGGGCGAGTTCGTCATGCTCTACGCCACGCTGTCAGTGCTGGCGCTGGTCGCCTTCGCGGCGGCGTTGCTGCTGCCGCGCGACCGCGACGTGCCGGCCAAGCCCGCCGCGGCGCCGATGGCGGCGGCGGAGTAACGGCTCACATTCTGTCCGGCAGGCTGGGGTAGGGCGCGTCGCCGGGCAGGTCGGCCACCACCGTTCGCCCCGTCCAGGTCAGGAGCCACGCGTCGTCCACTCCGGCGGCGCGGATCTCGGCCAGGCGGCGCAAGGCGGTCGGGCGGTCCTCCGGCGGCAGGACGAGGCGGTGGATGCGCCGGCCCCGCACGTTGGCCGCCACGATGTCGGCCTCCGGACGGCCCAGACGCGTGCGCTGGGCTTCGGCCTGTCCACGCTTCGAAAAGCTTCCCGCCACCACGAGGTATTGCCGTTTGGCGGGGCGTGGCATCGGCGGCAGCGCGGCGATCTCCACCTCCGCCGTCACGGGGAGCGGCGCGGGCGGGGCGGGGGTGGGCAACGGTTCGGTCGGAAGGGGGACCGGCACGCTCTCGGCGCTGCGGACCACCGGCACGATCACCGGCTTGCAGACATAGCCCTGGCTCAGGACGCGGAAGGTCGCGCAATCCTGCTGCAGCATCGCCGACAGCATATGGTCGGTGCTGCTCTTGTTGGTTCCGACGTAGAGAAGCCCGTCCACGGCGAAGGATGCGGCGGTCATCGCCACCGGCGCGCCTGCGCAGCCGCCCAGCCCCAGCACCGTGACCGCCGCCACTCCCCGCCTGAGCCGTCCGCTCATGCCCCGCTTCCCTGCCTTGTTCGTGTCCCCATCCTGCTTGGGTAAGGGTCGGTGCTATGACCTGCGGCGGTCAATGGAACGGCCAGCGCTCAGCCCATCGCGTCATGCCTACCTCTCTCGGGGTATCCCTCCGCCCGCCGGGGCGGACGCCGCGGCGGGCGGAGGGATGCCGGCATCAGGCGGCGGACAGCGCCCGGTCGAGGTCGGCGATGATGTCCTCCACGCTCTCCAGACCGATGGACAGGCGGACGACGTCCGGACCGGCGCCTGCCTGGGCCTGACCTTCCGGCGACAGCTGGCGGTGCGTGGTCGAGGAGGGGTGGATGATCAGCGACCGGCTGTCGCCGATGTTGGCGAGGTGGCTGAGGAGTTGGACGTTCTCCACCACCTTCACGCCCGCGTCGAAGCCACCCTTGACACCGAAGGTCAGCACGGCGCCGGCCCCCTTCGGCAGGTACTTCTTGGCGAGTGCGTGGTACTTCGACGACTCCAGCCCGGCGTAGCTGACCCAGCCCACCGCCGGGTGGCTCTCCAGGAACTGAGCGACCTTCAGGGCGCTGTCGCTGTGGCGCTGCATGCGCAGCGGCAGCGTCTCGATGCCGTTCAGCGTCAGGAAGGCGTTCAGCGGCGCCTGGCTCGGCCCGAGGTCGCGCAGACCGACGGCGTGGCCGTGGATGGTGAAGGCCAGATGGCCGAAGGTCTCCTGGAACTTCAGCCCGTGATAGCCGGCGTCCGGCTCCGACAGGGCGGGGAACTTGCCCGACTTGCCCCAGTCGAAGGTGCCGCTGTCGATGACGACGCCGCCGACCGAGGTGCCATTGCCCGACAGGAACTTCGTCGTGGAATGCACGACCAGCGTGGCGCCCCACTGGATCGGGTTGATCAGGTACGGCGTCGCCAGCGTGTTGTCGACGATCAGCGGGATGCCGGCCTCGTCGGCGATCTTCGCGATGGCCTCAAGGTCGGTGACCACGCCGCCGGGGTTGGCGAGGCTTTCCACGAAGATGGCCTTGGTCTTCGCGGTGATGGCGGCGCGGACGTTCTCCGGCTGGTCGGTGTCCACGAAGACGGACTTCCAGCCGAAGGCGCGCGGGAAGCTGGTGCCGAGCTGGTTCAGCGTGCCGCCGTAGAGCTTGCGCGAGGCGACGATTTCGTCGCCCGGCTCCATCAGCGGGAACAGGGCGAGCAGCTGCGCGGCGTGGCCGGAGGAGGTGGCCGTAGCCCCGGCGCCGCCCTCCAGGTTGGCGAGCCGCTCCTCCAGCACCGACACGGTCGGGTTGGTCAGGCGGGAGTAGATGAAGCCGACCTTCTGGAGGTTGAACAGCGAGGCCGCGTCGTCGACGTCGTCGAAGACGAAGCTGGTGGTCTGGTAGATCGGCGTCTGGCGCGCCCCGGTGGCGGGGTCGGGGGCGGCGCCGGCGTGGATGGCGCGGGTCTCGAAACCGAAGGACTTCTGCTCGCTCATGATGGCTTCCTCTGTTTTTACATCAGTTTTTTGAAGGATTTGGCCGGGGCGGCCTTTTTGGACGTCAGGATGTTGGAGTTGACGCCGATGCGCCCGATCTCGTGGAACAGGCGCTGAAGCTCGATCTTGGGACAGCGGTTCATGACCACGGTCAGCCCCGCCGCCTCGGCGCGCGCCGCCGCCTCGTCGTTGCGCACGCCGAGCTGCATCCACACCACCTTGGCACCGGCGGCGATGGCCTCGTCGGTCACGCCTCCGGCGGCGGCGGCGTTGCGGAAGACGTCCACCATGTCGGGCGGCTCCTGCAACTCCGACAGGCTGGCGTGGACCCGCTCGCCGAGGATGGTCTGGCCGGCCAGCTTCGGGTTGACGGGGATGACGCGGTAGCCCTTGTCGCGCAGGTACTTCAGCACGATGAAGCTGGCCTTCACCGGGTCGTTCGACGCGCCGACCAGGGCGATGGTCTTCACCCGATCCAGGACCTGGCGGATGAAGTCGTCACTGTAGCCGTCGTGCGAGGGGGCGGGGCCGCTCATTGGCCGCACCACACCGGAGGGCGCTTCTGCAGGAAGGCGTCGATGCCCTCCTCAGCGTCGCGGGCCAGCATGTTCTCGGTCATCACGCGGGCGGCGTAGGCGTAGGCCTCCTCCACGTCCAGCTCGATCTGGCGGTAGAAGGCCTCCTTGCCGATGGCGAGAGTCAGCGGCGACTTCGCGGCGATCTTGCCGGCGGCCTCGGCCACCACGGCGTCGAGCCGGTCGGCCGGCACCGCGCGGTTGACGAGGCCGATGCGCGCCGCCTCGTCGGCGCCGATCAGGTCGCCGAGCAGAAGCATCTCCATGGCCGCCTTGCGCCCCACGGCGCGGCTCAGCGCCACCATGGGGGTGGAGCAGAAGAGGCCGATGTTCACGCCCGGCGTGGCGAATCGCGCCGTGTCGGCGCAATAGGCGAGGTCGCAGGTGGCGACGAGCTGGCACCCCGCCGCCGTGGCGATGCCGTGGACCTTGGCAATCACCGGCTGGCGGATGCGGCTGACCGTCAGCATCAGTTTGGAGCACTGGACGAACAGCGATTCATAGGCCGCGCGGTCCGGATTGGCGCGCATCTCCTTCAGGTCGTGCCCGGCGCAGAAGGCCGGCCCGGCCCCGGCCAGCACCACGGCGCGGACCGTGGAGTCCTGGTGGATGGCGTCCAGCTCCGCCTGCAGCGCGCCCATCAGCCCGATGGACAGGGCGTTGCGCGCCTGCGGGCGGTTCAGCGTCAGGGTCGCGACTCCGTCGCGGTCCTCGCGGAGAACCAGCGGCGCGTCGTTGCCGATGAGGGGCGGGGTGTCGTTCATCGCTGTCCAATCCTCCCGGATGTTTTGATCGTTGGCGGGAACAGTACCCCGACCGCCCCCGCCACGGAACCGGGCGTGTGGTCCGCCCATCTAACGGTGCCAAGG
Source organism: Azospirillum himalayense (assembly GCF_042657465.1). Taxonomy (NCBI): domain Bacteria; kingdom Pseudomonadati; phylum Pseudomonadota; class Alphaproteobacteria; order Rhodospirillales; family Azospirillaceae; genus Azospirillum; species Azospirillum himalayense. Next base: position 52,123 of record NZ_JBHSLC010000005.1, read on the forward strand.
CGGACAACTCAATCAATTTGTTGATTGAAATAGTAGATTTAATGTCGTTTGACGTTGATTAATTGTGTGAAATCGATGGCGCCGCGACGCGCTTGGCGGGCCGGGCAATGTTCGCCATGATCGGGTCTCCATAAGAAAAGCCATGGGTGAGGGAATGAGCGCGCCGGTCGTGTCCGCCGAGGAACTGGAAGCCCTGATTCGCGAGGGCGTGCCGCTGGTCGGCAATTATGGAATCACCATCGAGCAGCTCGGCGCCGGGACCGTGCGCATGAAGCTGCCCTACAACGACAGCTTCGTCCGTCCCGGCGGCACGGTGACCGGGCCGGCGATGTTCGGGCTGGCCGACGTGGCGCTCTACGCCGCCGTGCTCAGCCTGATCGGGCGGGTGGAGCTGGCAGTGACCACCAGCATGACCATCAATTTCCTGCGCCGCCCGGCGCCGGTCGCCATCACCGCCGATTGCCGGATCCTGAAGATGGGCAAGCGGCTGGCCTATGGCGAGGTTCTGCTGTTCTCCGAGGGCGATCCGGAGCCCGTCGCCCACGCCACCGGCACCTACTCGATTCCGCCGCACGACCCGGTGACGCTAGCGGTATCAGGATACCACGATCCGGAAATGTCCTGAAAAAGCCAATGACATCAATGGCTTTGCTTTTGCGGTAAAATGATACCGTGCGTGTAGAGTGTTGATATGAAACGGATATTTTTCCGTTGACAGGCCCCCCATGCACTGCGTACAAAACCGGCCGCTTCGGCGCCCCGGGGATTGAACGTCCAGTTTCGGTGGCCCGCCGATCCACGTTTAGTCAACGAGTGTGGCGATGAAGACCTTCAATCTGAAGCCGACCGACATCGAGAAGAAGTGGTACGTCGTCGATGCCGACGGCCTCGTTCTCGGCCGGCTTGCCAGCATCCTGGCGAACATCCTGCGCGGCAAGAACAAGCCGACCTTCACCCCGCACATGGATTGCGGCGACCATGTCGTCGTGATCAACGCGGAGAAGGTCAAGCTGACCGGCAACAAGCGCCAGGACGACATCTTCTACTGGCACACCGGTTATCCGGGCGGCATCAAGGGCCGTTCCAAGGGCCAGATCCTGGACGGCAAGTACCCGGAGCGCGTGATCGAGAAGGCCGTGGAGCGCATGGTTCCGCGCGGTCCGCTCGGCCGCAAGGTGATGACCCACCTGAAGGTCTACAAGGGCGCCGCCCACCCGCACGAGGCGCAGCAGCCGGTCGCTCTCGACGTTGCGGCCATGAACCCGAAGAATAAGCGGAGCGCGTAATCCAATGGCTCAGGTTACCACCACCCTTTCCGGCCTGAAGGACATCGCCGCCGCTCCGGCCGCCGCCTCCGCCGAAGTGGTCGCCCCGAAGCTGGACGCCCAGGGCCGCGCCTACGCCACCGGCAAGCGCAAGGACGCCGTCGCCCGCGTGTGGATCAAGCCGGGCTCCGGCAAGATCGTCATCAACGGCCGCGACCAGGAAGTCTACTTCGCCCGCCCCGTGCTGCGCATGATGATCGCCCAGCCGTTCGGCATCACCGACCGCGCCGACCAGTTCGACGTGATGGTCACGGTGGCCGGCGGTGGTCTGTCCGGTCAGGCCGGCGCGGTCCGTCACGGCATCTCCAAGGCGCTGACCTACTTCGAGCCGGCGCTCCGTCCGCCGCTGAAGGCCGCCGGCTTCCTGACCCGCGACGCCCGCGTCGTCGAGCGTAAGAAGTACGGCAAGGCCAAGGCCCGCCGCAGCTTCCAGTTCTCGAAGCGCTAAAGCCTACCGCGGACCCGCGTTACTGCTGTACAAGCGAGGGGCGTCCCGACGGGGCGCCCCTTTCTTGTTTCAAGTCTGTTTCACGTCTCTTCACCGTTCCGTGCCCATCCCCGTGCGTCAAAAGGAACAGCGTCCATGGCCAACAGCACTTCCCCCATCCGCGTCGGCATTCTCGGTGCGTCCGGTTACACCGGCGCCGAGCTGGTGCGCATGCTTCTCCGCCATCCCGGCGTGGAGATCTGCGCGCTGACGGCCGAGCGACAGGCGGGGAAGCCCATGGCGGAGGTGTTCCCGCATCTGGGCCAGTTCAACCTGCCCGACCTCGTGAAGATCGAGGAGGTCGCCTGGGACAAGCTGGACGCTGTCTTCTGCGCCCTGCCGCACGGCACCACGCAGGAGGTCATCGCCGGCCTGCCGCGCCACATCAAGGTGGTGGACCTGTCCGCCGACTTCCGCCTGTCCGATCCCGCTGAATACGCCACCTGGTACGGGCATGAGCACCGCGCCGTGGAGCTTCAGAAGGAGGTCGCCTACGGGCTGACCGAGTTCAACCGGCAGGGCGTGCGCAAGGCGCGCGTGGTCGCCAACCCCGGCTGCTACCCCACCTGCTCGCTGCTGCCCCTGCTGCCGCTGCTGATGGACGAGCTGATCGAGCCGGGCGGCATCGTGATCGACGCCAAGTCGGGCGTCTCCGGTGCCGGGCGCGACGCCAAGCAGCAGAACCTCTTCACCGAGGTGTCAGAGGGCTTCAACGCCTACGGTGTCGGCCATCACCGCCACATGCCGGAGATCGAGCAGGAGCTGCGGCTGGCCGCCGGCCGTCCGGTGACGGTCAGCTTCACGCCGCACCTCGTCCCGATGAACCGCGGCATGATGGCGACGATCTACGTCCGCATGGCCGACGGGGTCACCGCCGACGACCTGCGCGCCACGCTGACCGCGCGCTACGAATCGGAGCCCTTCGTAAACGTCACGGCGGCCGGCATCGCCCCGGCGACCCGCCACGTCCGCGCCTCCAACCAAGCGCTGATCGGCGTCTTCCCCGACCGCACCCCGCGCGGCGCCATCATCGTCTCGGTCATCGACAATCTGGTGAAGGGCGCCTCCGGCCAAGCCATCCAGAACATGAACGTCATGTTCGGCCTGGGCGAGACGACCGGCCTGGAGCAGGCCCCGCTGTTCCCGTGACCGAAGAGAAACAGCCCGAGGGAAAATTGCCTGCGATGTCCGGCCTGATATTGCCCTTCCAGGGCACGCATCCGAAGATCGACCCCAGCGTCTATGTGGCGCCGACGGCCTCGGTCATCGGCGACGTGGAGATCGGGCCGGGCAGCAGCGTCTGGTTCGGCTGCACGATCCGCGGCGACGTGAACGAGATCCGAATCGGTGCGCGCACCAACATCCAGGACGGTACCGTGATTCACGTCGCGTCGGCGGGGCAGGGGACCTACGTCGGTGACGACGTGTCGATCGGCCACATGGCTCTGTTGCACGCCTGCACGCTGGAGAGCGGCTGCTTCATCGGCATGCAGGCCTGCGTGATGGATGGGGCTTACGTCGAGTCGGGTGCCATGGTGGCCGCCGGAGCTCTGGTGACCCCAGGCAAGCGTGTGGCCGCTGGGCAACTTTGGGCCGGAAGTCCCGCAAGACCCGTGCGTGCACTTACGGAAAAGGACACATCTTTCTTCCCGGTAAACATCCGGAACTACGTGCGGCTTGCTCAAATCTACAGAGAGGGCTAATACCTCTTTAGTGCGTCGCAGCACTGTGGCATACTAGCAACAGTGGCACCGGCACGAAACGTGTAGGACTTCCGGAGGGTATGTTTGTACGTGGACAAACCCCACATGTTTCGCGTTTTGTCACGTTACATGCACGCGATATGTCCTATCGTTTGTGCGATTCGTCCTCCGCGAACCAAGCGGTAGGGAGTGTGTCTCTAAGGGAGTGGAGAAATGAACAGCTTCTTCCGCGCTACCATGGCCGTCGTGCCGGCCGCCGTCGTCGCTTTCGGCCTGACCGCCGGGGCTCAGGCCCAGAGCGTCGACACCGCCGAGTGGTGCAACCCGGTCATCGGCTGGAACGACACCCCGGTCCGCACGGCGGATGGCGGCTACGCCACCCACCAGGGCAGCTTCAAGTGCCCGCCGGCGGCCGCTCCGGCGGTTGCCCCGGCCCCGGCCGCCCGCGCCCAGACCGAATACCTCGTGTTCTTCGACTGGGATAAGGCCAACGTCACCCCGGCCGCCGACCGCGTGATCGGCGATGCGGCCGCCGCCATCGGCAAGGGCGCCAACGCCCGCGTCCATGTCGTCGGCCACACCGACACCTCGGGTTCGCCGGCCTACAACCAGCGTCTGTCGGTGCGTCGCGCCGAGGCGGTGAAGCAGGCCCTGGTTTCCAAGGGCATCGCCGCTGGCGCCATCACCACCGAGGGCAAGGGCGAGAGCCAGCTCCTGGTGCAGACCGGCCCGAACGTCCGCGAGCCGTCCAACCGTCGTGCGCAGATCCTGCCGCGCGGTGCGAACGCCCCGTCGTCGTAAGGCGCAGGTTCCCTTTCGGGACACGGGAGCCTCGGACCTCGGTCCGGGGCTTTCGCCGACAAAGGAAAAGGCCCCGGACATTTGTCCGGGGCCTTTTCTTATGGGCCATCTCTTGTGGTCCGCCGCGCCGACGGCCGCGGGCATCCGGAGGGCGGCGGACCGCCCTCCGGATTCGGGGCATCAGACGATGCGCACCTTGGCGTAGGAGCCGGGGGCGTCTTCCAGAACGGGCAGGCCACCCTTTGCCGGATCGCGGGCCGGGACCTTGCCCTCGGAGAAGGTGGAGACCCAGTTGTTCCACTCCGGCCACCAGGAGCCGGGGGTCTGCTCCGACGACGCCAGCCAGTCGTCCGAGGCCTTCGGCAGCTTGGCGTTGGTCCAGTAGCAGTACTTGCCGGCGGCCGGCGGGTTCACCACGCCGGCGATGTGGCCGGAGGCCGCCAGCACGAACTTCACCGGGCCGGAGAACAGGTGGGCGCCCATGTAGGTGGACTTCCACGGCGCGATGTGGTCCTCGCGGGCCGACAGGAAGAAGGACGGGGTCTTCACGTTGCGCAGGTCGATCGGCACGCCGCCCAGCGTCACCGCGCCCGGCTGCGCCAGCAGGTTCTTCTGGTACATGTTGCGCAGGTAGAAGCTGTGCATCGCCGCCGGCATGCGGGTCGAATCGCTGTTCCAGTAGAGCAGGTCGAACGGGAACGGGTCCTTGCCGAGCAGGTAGTTGTTCACCACGAACGACCAGATCAGGTCGTTGGCGCGCAGCATGTTGAAGGTGGTCGCCATCTTCGAGCCGTCCAGGTAGCCCTGCTGGGCCATCTGGCTCTCGATCATGGTGAGCTGCTCCTCGTCGATGAAGACCGACAGCTCGCCGGCTTCGGTGAAGTCCAGCATGGTGGTGAAGAAGGTGGCCGACTTGATCCGGTCGTCCTTCTTGGCGGCCATGTAGGACAGGGTGGAGGCCAGCAGCGTGCCGCCCAGGCAGTAGCCGATGGCGTTCACGTCCTTCTCGCCGGTCACCTTCTCGATGGCGTCCAGCGCGGCGAGCACGCCTTCGAACATGTAGTCTTCGAAGCCCTTCTGGGCCAGCTTCTCATCCGGGTTCACCCAGGACAGGACGAAGACGCTGTGGCCCTGGTCGACCGCCCACTTGATGAAGCTGTTCTTCTCGCGCAGATCGAGGATGTAGTACTTGTTGATCCAGGGCGGCACGATCATCAGCGGCCGCTTGTTCACCTCCGGCGTGGTCGGGGTGTACTGGATGAGCTGCATCAGATCGGTCTGGAAGACGACCTTGCCCGGGGTGACGGCGATGTTCTTGCCGACCTGGAAGGCGTCGTAGTCGGTCATGGAGATGCGCAGCTCACCCTTGCCGCGCTCCAGGTCCTTCAGCAGGTGCTCAAGCCCCTTGACGAGGTTCTCGCCGCCCGTCTCGATGGTCGTGCGCAGCACCTCCGGGTTCGTCATGACGAAGTTGGAGGGCGCCATCGCGTCGACGAACTGGCGGGTGTAGAAGTCGACCTTCTTGGCCGTGTGGTCGTCCAGCCCGTCCACCTCGTTGACCGTGGACTGCATCCACCGGGCCGACAGCAGGTAGGACTGCTTGATGAAGTCGAACAGGGTGTTCTCGTCCCAGGCCGAATCCTTGAAGCGGCGGTCGTCCTTCGCCGGGGCGATGACCGGCTGGGCCTCCTGGCCGAAGAAGCGCTGGGTGGTGCGCTGCCACAGGGTCAGGTAGTCCTGCCACAGCGTCATCTGCGCCTTCATCAGCTTGGCCGGGTCGGCCATCATGCGCGTGGTCATTTCCAGGAACGCATGGCCGACGCCCATCGGGTCGGGGTTCTTCGCGCCGACGCCGTCCGAGGCCTGACGGGACAGGAATTCGGTGACCAGCCGCTGGCTCTGCTCGGCGATGCGGGTCATCGCCCGCGACATCTCCACCGGATCGGGAAGCTTGACGTCAGGGGCCTGGTTTTCGGCCATTGGTGCGGTCCTTCTTCTTTAGGCGAGTTTTAGGCTTCAGGAGGGACGTTGTGCGGTTTATACAGTGCCTGCCGGAAGTCTGTTCGGTCGGAGTGCGTTCCGGTCCTGGCATCCCGGACAGCTTATGCCATGTCCGTTCGAGCCGGGGACCGTCATACACCTCTCGTATGAAGATTTCATTTCGCCCACCACCGTTCAAGCGGCCGGATGGGTTCGGATGTGGGGTTCGCAGTATGGAAACGGGTATCCGACGCGGCGTGGTGGCGACGGCGGGACGGTTGGGTCCGGCGCTGTCCGTCCTGGTTGTTCTCGCTCTGCCGGCCTGCAGCGACCGCGTGCTCGACACCGGGCTGGTCGGCGCCGTGACCGGCCGCGACGTGCCCAGCCAGGAGTCGCCGGTGCGCGGCATGTCCGGCCAGAACCGGGAATACCCCAATCTCGGCACCGTTCCGCCGCGCCCCACCGATCTGCGGACGGAAGCGCAGCGCCAGCAGGACCTGGACCGTCTGGCCCAGGACCGCGAGGCCGCCAAGACCATGCTGCCGACCCCCATGGACGTTCCCCCGCCGCCGGACATCACGCCTGGACAGCCAAGCGCCGGGAAGCCCGCTCCCGGAAAGCCCAATTGAGGGCAGGGGTGTAGCAAAAGGCGGACGCCGCCAGTAATCCGTAAGTATACCTATGCGGAGCGTCCTTCGGCCTCTGATGGCGTTCCATTGAAGGAAAGGGGCGCGCCGGTCTTCGTCCGGTCGATGCGCAGTTCCGATGGCGGTGGCGCGGACCACGGAGCACCCATTGCTGCTGCCAAGATGGAAAAACTACGTCTTGCGGCGGCGGGTCCGCAACAGATTTTCATGCTGCGACTATTTGGCGCGTCGGCTTCGCTTCAGCTTCGGCGGATTGCGCCATTGCACGGCTATGGCGCCGCGGCATGACCGCCCTGCGCCGCCCGTGGTTGCTGGAAATTATAAGGCGCCCTTACAATAAGGGATGCTTGATGAATCCCCCTTCGGAATGATCCTGATCGACTGCGCGCGGCTTCTGCGCGCGCGGTTCGACCGTGCCCTGGACGACGCCCGGCTCGGCCTCACGGCGGGGGAGGCGCGGGCGCTGGTTTATGTCTGCCGCCACCCCGGCTCGCGCCAGTCGGTGCTGGCGACCCACATGTGGGTGGAGCCGATGACCCTGGTCGGCTTCCTCGACCGGCTGGAGGCGCGCGGGCTGGTGGTCCGCGAGCCGGACCCGGCGGACCGCCGCGCCAAGATCGTCCGGCCGACCCCGCAGGCCGAGCCGCTGGCGCTCCAGGTCCTGGAAGCCTTCCGCACCGAGCGCGAGTCGGCCATGGCCGACCTTTCGGCGGAAGAGATCGTCCTGCTCAAGGACATGCTGGGCCGCCTGCGCAACCGCATGATCGCCGACGACCGCGGCGGGGCCGGCCAATGAGCCAAGCCTCCTCGCAGTCCGACGCGCCCGCCATGACGGAGACGCGGACGGCCGTCATCGGAACGCTGATCGTCACGCTGGGGCCGCTCAGCCTCGCGCTCTACACGCCGGCCCTGCCGATGCTGGTGGAGGCCTTTCAGAGCACCCCGGCGGCGCTGAAGCTGACGCTCTCCGTATATTTCTTCGGCTTCGCCTTTTCTCAGCTCGCCTGCGGGCCGCTGTCCGACGCCTATGGACGGCGGCCGGTCGCTCTGGCCTTCTTCGTCACCTACGTCCTGGGCAGTGTGGTGGCGGCCCTGTCGGGCAGCATCGAATGGCTGCTGGTCGGGCGGGCCCTGCAGGGCATCGGGGCGGCGGCGGGCATCGCCATTTCCCGCGCCATCGTGCGCGACCAGTTCACCGGCCAGCGGTCGGCGCGCATCCTGAACCTGATCGGGCTGATGCTGGCCATCGTGCCGGCGGTGGCGCCGACGCTGGGCGGGGTGATCCTCGGCACGGTTGGCTGGCACGCCATCTTCGTGGTGATGACGCTCTACGGCATCGCGGTGCTGACGGTGTTCGCGCTGGGCACGGCGGAAACCAACCGGACGCGCGACCGTTCGGCGGCCCGGCCCGGCCCGGTGATCCGCAACTACCGGACCCTGCTGACTGACCGGCGCTTCATGCGGGCGGGGCTGGTGCTCGGCACGACGCTGGGCGGCCTCTACACCATGGCGGCGCTGCTGCCCTTCGTGATGATCGAGCGGGTGGGGCTGAGCCCGACCGTCTTCGGCTTCGCCATGCTGTTGCAGACCGGTTCCTACACGCTGGGGGCGACCCTGGCCGGGCGGCTGCTGCGCCGGGTGGACGCGATGCGGCTGATCCCCTACGGCCTGGCCTGCGTGGCCGTGGGCGGGCTCGGCTTCGCCCTGGCGCCCCTGACCGGCGAGCCGACCGTGGCGAACGTGATGGGGCCGACCGCGATCTGGGCCTTCGGCATCGCCCTGGTCATGCCCGGAGCGACCAGCGACGCCCTGGCCGGCTTCCCCCGCATGGCCGGGGCGGCCTCGGCGCTGATCGGCTTCATGCAGATCGGCGGCGGGCTGGCCGGCACGGCGGTGGCCGCCCTGTTCGCCGATCCCTATACAGCGACGACGGCCATCATGCCGGGCCTCGCCGCGCTGTCGCTGCTGTCCTACGCGCTGCTGCGCGTGCCGGCGTCCCGGCGCGGCCACCCGGCCAAGCCCGCCCGGCCGGAGGATCTGGAGGTCGCGGTGGACCCCGTCGCCCTGGTCGGCGCCGGCGGCGAGGAGATCGAGGAAGCGCTGCACCAGCGCCGGGCTTCCGGCCGCAAGGGAGGCTGAAGATGGGCTTCGGCGTCCGGTATGCCTCAGGCAGCGCAGGAATGCGCCCGGACGCGAATTTTACCTCGCTTCTGAAGATGCGGGGCGGTAGATAAGTGGTCCCGGTCCGCAAATATGGGTTCGTGGCGTGGCCGGACAAGGCTTCGGAGCGTCCATGAGCGATTCAGAATTCCACCGGATCAAGCGGCTTCCGCCCTACGTCTTCGCCGAAGTGAACGCCATGAAGGCGCGAGCCCGAGCTGCCGGCGAGGACATCATCGACCTCGGCATGGGCAACCCGGACCAGCCGACGCCCCAGCACATCGTCGATAAGCTGATCGAGGCCGTGCGCGATCCCAAGACGCACCGCTACTCGAACTCCCGCGGCATCCCCGGCCTGCGCAAGGCGCACGCGGCCTATTACAAGCGCCGCTTCAACGTGGATGTCGATCCGGAGTCGGAGTGCATCGTCACCATCGGGTCGAAGGAAGGCTTGGCCAACCTCGCCCAGGCGATCACCAGCCCCGGCGACATCATCCTGGTGCCGAACCCCAGCTACCCGATCCATCCCTTCGGCTTCATCCTGGCCGGCGCCTCGGTGCGCCATCTGCCGGTGGGGCAGGCCAACGGCACCTCCACCGACATCGACAGCTTCATGATCATGCTGGAGCGCGCCGTGCGCCACAGCGTGCCGAAGCCGCTGGCGCTGGTGCTGAACTACCCGTCCAACCCGACGGCAGAGGTGGTGGGCCTCGACTTCTACCGCCCGATCGTCGAGTTCTGCCGCAAGCACGGCATCTACATCCTGTCGGATCTGGCCTACGCCGAGGTGTTCTTCGACGGTGAACCGCCCCCCTCGATCCTGGAGATCCCGGAGGCGCGCGAGGTGGCCGTCGAGTTCACCTCGATGTCGAAGACCTATTCGATGGCCGGCTGGCGCATCGGCTTCGCCACCGGCAACAAGACGCTCATCACCGCGCTGGCCCGCATCAAGTCGTATCTGGACTACGGCGCCTTCACGCCGATCCAGGTCGCCGCGACCGCCGCTCTGAACGGCCCGCAGGAGTGCGTGGAGCAGGTGCGCACCATGTACCGCCAGCGCCGCGACGTGATGATCGAGGGTCTGGCTTCGGCCGGCTGGACGGTGCCGAGCCCGTCGGCCTCGATGTTCGCCTGGGCGCCGATCCCGGAGCCCTTCGCCCATCTCGGCTCGCTGGAATTCTCCAAGCTGCTGTTGCAGGAGGCCAAGGTGGCCGTGGCGCCGGGCATCGGCTTCGGCGAGTACGGCGACGGCCATGTCCGTCTGGCGCTGGTGGAGAACGTCCACCGCATCCGTCAGGCGACCCGCAACATCAAGGAGTTCTTCCGCTCCAACGCCGCCGGTGCGGCGGCGAGCAAGGACCCGGCGGCGCGCGCCGCCCTCCTCGATCCGGAGAAAGCGAAAGTCTGATGTCCGACTCCCACAAAACAGGCCCCCTGAAAATCGCCGTCGCGGGCCTGGGCACGGTCGGCGCGGGCGTTCTGAAGCTTCTGGAGCGGCAGGCCGACCTGATCGAGCAGCGCTGCGGCCGCCGCATCGAGGTGGTCGCGGTCAGCGCCCGCTCGCGCGGCAAGGACCGCGGCGTCGACCTGTCGACGGCCGAATGGTACGACGACCCGGTGGCGCTGGCCGCCCATCCCGGCGTGGATGTGGTGGTCGAGCTGATCGGCGGGTCCGAGGGGCCGGCAAAGGAGACCGTCGAGCTGGCGCTGGAGCGGGGACGCCACGTCGTCACCGCCAATAAGGCGCTGCTCGCCCATCACGGCACCGCGCTCGCGGCCAAGGCGGAGGCCGCGGGCCTCGCCATCGGCTTCGAGGCGGCGGTGGCCGGCGGCATCCCGATCATCAAGGGGCTGCGCGAAGGGCTGGCGGGCAACCGGGTGTCGGAGGTGCACGGCATCCTCAACGGCACCTGCAACTACATCCTCACCGAGATGCGCACCACCGGCCGCGATTTCGCGGACGTGCTGGCCGACGCGCAGAAGCTTGGCTACGCGGAAGCCGACCCGAGCTTTGACATCGACGGCGTGGACGCGGCGCACAAGCTGGCGATCCTGACCTCGGTGGCCTTCGGCACGCCGGTGGACTTCAAGAGCGTCCATGTCGAGGGCATCCGCCACGTCTCGGCGGTGGATTTCGACTATGCCGACGCGCTCGGCTACCGGATCAAGCTGCTGGGCATCGCCCGGCGCACCGATCACGGGATCGAGCAGCGCGTGCACCCCTGCATGGTGCCGAAGGCGGCGCCCATCGCGGCGGTGGACGGCGTGTTCAACGCCGTGATCGCCCAGGGCGACTTCGTGGACCGCGTGCTGTTCGTCGGCCGTGGCGCCGGCGAGGGGCCGACGGCCTCGGCCGTGGTCGCCGACCTGATCGACATCGCCCGCGGGCGCTCCACCCCCACCTTCGGCGTGCCGGCGGCCCAGCTTTCCGAGGCGCAGCCGTCGCCGATGGAGGCCCGCCGGGGGTCGTACTACGTACGCCTGATGGTCGTGGACCGTCCCGGCGTGATAGCGGATGTTGCGGCGGCGATGCGCGACCAGAACGTCTCCATGGAGCAGTTCCTGCAGCGCGGGCGCGCCCCCGGTGAAGCGGTGCCGGTGGTCCTGACCACCCATGACACCGAAGAGGCGGCCATGCAGCGCGCGCTTGCCACCATCGCCGACAAGGAGTCGGTGGTCGAGCCGCCGCGCATGATCCGCATCGAACAGTTTTGACCGAACCATAGAAGAACCGAGCATCGATTCGGGGGAGAACACCATGTCCGTTCATGTCGACCTGTCCGGTATGGACCGGAACCTGGCTCTGGAAGCCGTCCGCGTCACCGAGGCCGCCGCGCTGTCCGCGTCGCTGCTGATGGGCCGCGGTGACGAGAAGCTTGCCGACCAGGCCGCGGTCGACGCCATGCGCCAAGCGCTCAACACCCTCTACATCGACGGCACCGTCGTGATCGGAGAGGGCGAGCGCGACGAGGCGCCCATGCTCTACATCGGCGAGAAGGTCGGCGCCGGCATCGGCCGCGGGCCGAAGGTCGACATCGCGCTCGACCCGCTGGAAGGCACCACCATTTGCGCCACCGGCGGCCCGAACTCGCTGGCCGTCATCGCCATGGCGGACGAGGGCGGCTTCCTGAACGCCCCCGACGTCTACATGGACAAGATCGCCGTCGGCTCCGGCCTGCCGGAAGGCGTGGTCGATCTCGACGAGACGCCGGCCAACAACCTCAAGGCCCTGGCCAAGGCCAAGGGCACCGAGGTGCAGGAACTGCTGGTCTGCATCCTGAACCGTCCGCGCCACGCCGAGCTGATCGCCCGCGTCCGCGAGGCCGGCGCGCGCATCATGCTGATCAACGACGGCGACGTGTCGGGCGTGATCGCCACCAGCCAGGCCGGCACCGGCGTCGACATGTATGTCGGCTCGGGCGGCGCGCCGGAAGGCGTTCTGGCCGCGGCGGCGCTGCGCTGCATCGGCGGCCAGTTCCAGGGCCGTCTGCTGTTCCGCAACGACGACGAGAAGGCCCGCGCCGCCCGCTGGGGCGTCAAGGACCTGAACAAGAAGTACAGCCTGACCGAGCTGGCCAGCGGCAACGTCATGTTCGCCGCGACCGGTGTGACCGACGGCGCCATGCTGCGCGGCGTCCGCCGCTTCCCCGGCGGCGCGACCACCCACTCGGTGATCATGCGTTCCAAGTCGGGCACCGTGCGCTACGTCGAGGCGCACCACAACCTGCAGCGCAAGCCGTCCATGGCGTAAGGCCGAGGCCGCAAGAAAAAGGGGCGCGCGGCATTCCACCGCGCGCCCCTTTCTTTTTGAAGATTTCTCCTTCTTCGGAGATTACAGGCCTTTCCGCCGCCGTCCCTCGGCGTCGGCGGCCTTCATGGCGGCCAGGACGCGTTGCGGGGTGATCTCGTGCGGCTCGTTGTGGATGGTCTCGCCCTCCGCGCAGGCCCGCTCCGCCGCCAGCAGAAGCCGCTCGTCCGACACGTCGCCAAGGCCGATTTCGGCCAGCGTCGTCGGCAGCCCCACCGCCTTGCAGAAGCCGTAGACCTCGTCCAGCACCGCCGGCGGCCGGTCGGTCAGGATCAGCAGCGTCAGCGTGCCGAAGGCGACCTTCTCGCCGTGCCAGTAATGGTGCGTTTCCTCCAGCGCGGTCAGGCCGTTGTGGACGGCGTGGGCCGCCGCCAGCCCGCCGCTCTCGAAGCCCAGACCGCTCAGCAGCGTGTTGGCCTCGACGATGCGCTCCAGCGCCGGAGTGACCACGCCATGCTCGCAGGCCGATTTGGCGAGCACGCCATACTCCAGCAGCGTGTCGTAGCACAGCCGGGCCAGGGCGAAGGCGGTCATCGGGCCGACGCGCCCGGTCATGTTGCCACCGCGCTTGATGCGGCAGTCCTCTGCCTCGAACCATGTGGACAGGGCGTCGCCCATGCCGGAGACGAGGAAGCGCACCGGAGCGCTCGCCACCACGCCGGTGTCGACCAGCACGAGGTCGGGGTTGCGCGGCAGCAAGAGGTAGCGCTTGAACGCCCCCTCCGGCGTATAGATCACCGACAGCGCGCTGCACGGCGCGTCGGTGGAGGCGAGCGTCGGGACGATGGCGGTGCGAGCGTCCAGCGCGTGGGCGACCGCTTTGGCGGTGTCGAGCGCCTTGCCGCCGCCGATGCCGACCACGACGTCGGCGCCCATGGCGCGGGCGAGGCCGGTCAGCCGCTCGATCTCCTCGTCGGAGCACTCGCCACGGAATTCCTGGATGTTCATCTCGACGCGCCCGGCGGCGGTCTCGACCAGCCGGCCTTTCAGCGTCTTCAGGACGAAGCTGTCGGTGACGGCCAGAACCGTCTTGCCCAGCCGGGCCAGATCCTCGCCCAGGCTGTCGAGGGCGCCGTTGCCCTGGACGTAGCGGGCCGGAAAGATTGCCGTGGTGATCATGGTTCCCTCCTCCGCATGGTGATGACCGCAGTGGAGCAGGACGCTTCTCCACCCGCAATGACCTGTCTCAAGTTGCGGTGCAGCAAATAAATCCACTGCCTTTGTGTTGGGGCGCTTCTGCAAAGGTCAGAGCCATAGAAGGATGGCGGCGACGGTGATCATAGCGAGGTAGTTGGCGGCGCGCTTCTTGTACCGAGTGGCGGTCCGGCGGAACTGCTTCAACCGGCCGATCCGGCGCTCCACACGGTTACACTCGCGATAGGCGGTGCAATCAAACGTCGGCTCCGGGCGCTCGTTTCTCTTGGTCGGGATCGCTGGCTGGATGCCGCGGCGGTGCAGGGCGCGGCAAATCACGCTGCTGCTGCAGGCTTTGTCGGCGGCCAGCCGTTCCGGTTTCGTCAACTCAAGGCGTACCATCCGAACCAGATGGGGGCGAGGAAACCGAGGCCCACCGTTTTCCGGAGCATCCGTTCTGTGACCGAAGACGGCCCTCAGGTGTTGTCCATACCCGTCTGCCGGCTTGATCGGATTAAGGTATGGAAAACCTGCTTCTTCAGTTCCTCCCCAAGGCCCCACAATCGATCTGGGTGCGATACGGGGTTTCAGCCGTGATCATTGCTATCACAACGCTGTTGCGTTACGTCCTTGAGCCCATCCTAAGCAAATACCCCTTTCTTCTATACATCCCTGCAATTTTTCTGGTCTCACTGCTGTTCGACCGCGCGTCTGGTTTTATCGCCGTTCTCCTATCTGGTGGTTTCGCGGCGTGGTTGTTCATGGAACCGCGGGGTGATCTCTGGATCGCCGATCATGGCGACCAGTTGGCCTTCATGATCTATGTCGGCCTGGGGCTTGGTATCGCCGCGATCACGGAAATGCTGCGCACGACGCTCGAGGAGCTGTGCCAGTCCTGGGAAAAGCTGGCTGCGTCAGATCAGGAAAAGGATCTCATGCTGCAGGAGATCCATCACCGCATCCGCAACGATCTCCAACTGATCTCCGCCCAGCTGACCTTGGCGGCCATGCGGCCGGAAAACGCCCAAGCGATGATGCAAGGGACCATCGAGCGCATTGGTGTGTTGGCGCGCATCTATGGCCGCCTGCGCCGTGTCGATGGGGCGAGCATCGTGAACGTAAGGGAGTTTCTGGAGAGCTTGGTGGAGGACCTCCAGCTGGGCATGGTGGGCGTGCGACCGATTGCCTTGAGCGCCCGCGCGGACAGCGTGGACTTGGACATGAACACGGCTGTCGCTGTCGGCACCATTGCCAACGAACTCGTTACCAACGCGGTCAAGTACGCCTTCCCCGACGCGCAGGCAGGCTGGGTTGATCTCTCGTTTCGGCAGGAGGCAGACGAGTACATTCTGTGCGTCAGCGACAACGGCGTCGGGTTCACCTCGGACCAGCCGAAAGGGACGGGTCTCGGGCGTCAGATCGTGCAGCAGCTGGCGTTGCAGCTTCGAGGCAAGCTGGACATACAGTCCCGAACGGAAGGTGGGATTCAGGCAATGCTCCGTTTTCCTGTTCCGCGTCCAGGCTAGGCTCCAGTCGACACTGCGCTTTCCCGCCTTGCAAGAATGGAAAGCCCGTACGCTAACAGCGGCGCTCAACCGCCAACAGGTCTCCCAGGCAGAAGCATTCGCAACCCGACACCGGTTTGCAGAAGCGCTCTAACAAATAGTGGGCGGCAGTGGTGGGGCGCCGTTCTTCACCGATGCATGTGCGTGGCGTAGGCAAGCACCAGATGTTCCAACTCAGGGCGCCGCAAGTGGGGCGCGTCAGCCGTGAGGAAAGCCACCGACCGCGTGATCATCGCCACTGTTTCCGGCGGCGTGCAATCACCCCCGGCCACTGTGACGGTCATCAGCAGCGCCACGGCGTCGCCCAGACAGCGCGGTTCCAACCGTTGGAGTCGCTCCTTCGCCGCCGCCATGGCCCGCACGGCTCCGGCCTCCGGCACCCGGTCCCAGTGAGCGAGCGGTGCTGTCAGCACGTCCAAATCCCGCAATCCCGGCGAGTCCGTCCGCACGGGCAGGCGAACAAAGCCCGGACCGAGGGCGGGGTGGGATAACGCGGGCAAAGCTGTGCTATCCTCAGAATCCACCATGATCTGAGCCTCTGTAAGTGAGCAAAGGGGTGGTGCAGCGATCGAGCCGGTGTGCGGCTTGTTTCACCTTCAACGCCATACTGCCGATAGCCAAGAATGCAGTCAAGTGCCGAAATCGGAACAGGGTTGTCAATTTTCCCGATCCAGTGCAAGCTTGCCCGTGTCGCATTGAACTGGGGCGTGCGTGATCTGGCACAGAAAGCGGATGTGTCGGCTAGTACGGTTGCCCGTTTCGAACGTGGCGACCGTTTGCTCCCGCGAACCGTTTTAACCTTGCGCCAGGCATTGGAGGCCGGCGGCATCGAATTCATTGGCGAGGCGGACGGGAAGGGACCGGGGCTGCGGTTCCAGCAGCCATTTCCCACTGAGCCCGAGGGCTGAAGGGGTAGAGCATCTGCTTCCCGGTCTGCCCCCACCCTAACCCTCCCCCGCTGGGCGGGGGAGGGAACTCCGCCGCACGTCGGCAAAACTCCTGCCTCCCTCCCCCGCCCAGCGGGGGAGGGCCGGGGTGGGGGCAGCCCCTTCGGAAGACTGCGCCATGCTTGGCGGAGCTGCCCGAGGTGCAGGGCCACCCCCACCCGCTGGCCCCCGCTGCCCCACTTCTGCTATGGCTTCGGCCTTTCCGATCCGTGGCATTCTGGGCAGCATGACCGACACCGTTCCCCCCTTCCTGAACGTCGCCCATTCCCTGTCCGGCAAGCGCTGGCAGGCGCGGCCCTACGACGAGCGGCTGGCCTGGGGGCTGGCGCAGGGGCGGGGGCTGCCGGAGATCGTCGGGCGGGTGCTCGCCGCCCGCGGGGTCACGGAGGAAGCGTGCGACGGCTTCCTGAACCCGACGCTGAAGGCGCTGCTTCCCGACCCCTCCCGCTTCAAGGACATGGACATCGCCGCGGAGCGCATCGCCCGCGCCGTCATGGATGGCGAGCCGGTGGCCGTCTTCGGCGACTACGACGTGGACGGCGCCACCTCCTCCGCGCTGCTGCGGCGCTTTTTCCGCGCGGTGGGGGCGGACCTGCGCATCTACGTGCCCGACCGCATGAAGGAGGGCTACGGACCCAATGGCCCGGCGCTGCTGCGGCTGAAGGCGGAGGGCGTGCGGCTGGTGGTGACGGTGGATTGTGGAATCTCCGCCTTCGCGGCGCTGGAGGCGGCGGCGGAGGCCGGGCTGGAGGTGGTGGTGCTCGACCATCACGCGGCGGAACCGCGCCTGCCGCCGGCCGTCGCCCTGGTCAACCCGAACCGGCTGGACGAGGACGGCACCTATCGCACGTTGTGCGCGGCGGGGGTGACCTTCCTGGCCGTGGTGGCGGTGAACCGGGCGCTGCGCAGCGCCGGATTCTACGCCGGCCGCAACGAGCCGAACCTGATGGAGTGGCTCGACCTCGTGGCGCTGGGCACGGTGTGCGACGTGGTGCCCCTGACCGGGCTGAACCGAGCGCTGGTGGCGCAGGGGCTGAAGGTGATGGCGCGGCGCGCCAACCCCGGCCTGTCCGCCCTGTCCGACGTCGCCGGGGTCAAGGAGAAGCCGGACGCCTACCACGCCGGCTTCGTGCTCGGCCCGCGGGTCAACGCGGGCGGGCGCGTCGGCGCGTCGGACCTCGGGGCGCGGCTGCTCTCCACCGACGACCCCATGGAGGCGATGGAACTGGCCCAGAAGCTGGAGGCCCACAACGCCGAACGCCGCGCGGTGGAGCAGGGCGTGCTGGCCGACGCAATGGCCCGGCTGGAGGAGCGCGCCGAGGAGCTGGCCGAGCTGGTCTTCGTGGCGGGGGAGGGCTGGCACCCCGGCGTGATCGGCATTGTCGCCAGCCGTCTGAAGGAGCGCTACAGCCGCCCCGCCTGCGTCATCGCCCTGGAGGAGGGGGCGGACGGCACGGTGATCGGCAAGGCCTCGGGCCGCTCGGTGCGCGGGGTCGATCTCGGGGCGGCGGTGATCGCCGCGCGGCAGGAGGGGTTGCTGATGGCCGGCGGCGGGCACCGCATGGCGGCGGGCTTCACCGTGGCGGGGAGCAAGCTGGCCGACCTGCAGGCCTTCCTGACTGGCCGCGTCGCCGAACAGGTGGCCGCGGCCCCGCTGGTGCCGACGCTGGAGCTGGACGGCGCGCTGTCCGTGGGGGCGGCGAACACATCCCTGGTGGACCGCCTGAACCAGCTCGGCCCGTTCGGCACCGGCAACGCGGAGCCGCGCTTCGCCGTCACCGACGCCCGTGTGGTGCGGGCCGACGTGGTCGGGGCGAATCACGTCCGCTGCATCCTGCAGGGCAGCGACGGGGCCCGGCTGAAGGCCATCGCCTTCCGCGCGCTGGAGAGCGAGATGGGAAAAGCCCTGCTGATGGGCCGCGGATCGCCCTTCCACATCGCCGGTGTCCTGCGCATCGATCGCTGGAACGGGGCGGAGGGAGTCCAGCTCCTGATCGACGACGCCGCACCCTCCCAAACCATGTGAATGCAAACAAATTCGTGGCGGTGAGGGTGCATGGGGGGCATACGCGAACGGGGTAGAAAGGAGTTGGAAAAAACGCTTGCGCTCGGCCCGTCATCCCATTAGTAATCCCGCCACGCCAACGACGTCCCCATCGTCTAGAGGCCTAGGACACCGCCCTTTCACGGCGGCGACAGGGGTTCGAATCCCCTTGGGGACGCCACTTCCTTAGAAGTGGGTAAGATTAACGGTTCAGCGCAGCTCACCGTTACCGTTGTGGTGCATCCTTATCGCATAGCAAACACTACGAAGAGTGGCGCTGACAGCATCTCAGTGCGCTACGAATTCGACGCCTTTGAGGACATCGCATAGGTTTATGAAATCCGCGCTGGATTGATTTTCTCTGCGCTGGTGCGTCGCCATGCGAGGGTGACGGCAAGGACAGCCGCTTCGATTGCCCGCCACCAATTTCCTGCATGGCGGCAAGGGCTGCGAAATGCTGCTGTCCGCCAGAAAGTTGAGGGAGCCTTGGGCTGCCCCCAACATTCCGCTACGCTGCAACTAACGCTGAAAACGGCTTTCTTTCCTTATTTCCACCGGCATCGGAAGATCATCGAGCGCTGGTTCGGACGCCTCATGACTTTCGCCACATATTCACCCGTCATGAGCGTTCTGCCGCCGACTTCATGGCAGCAACCCACATCGCAACAGTCGTTGCTTCCTGGTTACGAGTACGGACCCTAAGTCCCCTTACGGCCCCGGACGTTGCGGCGGACGATCGATTGCGCTTCCACGACCAGATCGCTGCCGCCCAGGACGCGGGTGAAAAGCGCCTTTACCGTCGCCTGACCATGCACCGTCAGCACGCCGCTGCGCGTATCGTCCTCGATTTTCAGCGCTGCGGCGTGGGCACCCAGAAAGCTCTTGGAAAAGGCGTTGTCGAAGAAGCTGCGGATGTGGCCGTCCCGCTGATCGTCGAACATCACCCGCCCGCCCGCCAGGGCCGCCGCGTCCACCGCCTGCGCCAAGCGGGCCTGAACCGCGTAGCCGCGCACGGTCTCCAGGGTGTAGCCGGCGCCCACCGTCAAGGGCAGGCCGAGCGCGACGATCAATGCCAGCGCAAGCCTGCGCCCGGACCGCCGTTCCTGCCGATGCTGGAGCGCGTAAGGCTGGTAGACCATCACCATCGCCAGACCCAAAAAATGTGAAGGAGAACGCAAGACCAAATATGCCGGGTTTGCCTTAATGAGCGATTAACAGGGGTCGAATAAGTCTTTGAATGTTTAAAGCCTTGATAACGAGAGCGTGTGTTCGTTCACGCTTCTTCTCATTATTATTTTGAGTTGAGCGAAGCTTTTTATTGTTATGAGGATAAAATGGTTCGAAATTCGTACTAAATCCTATGGTTGGTCCAGCATGGTGGGGCCGCCAGACACGATAGGGATTCCGCGCCGCATCGGAAGGGGGAAAAAGAAGGATCGGCCATGCGCCTGGGCCGTGCGCTGAAAGGATGCAGGAATAAAGCCGTCCGTTCCGGCGTCCACGAACCAGCATCGTCCGAACAACAAGGCAAGGGAGGACACCCATGTTTCTCACCATCTTTGGGGCTGGAATCGGCATGGCGATCTCATCGGCTGTTCTGTTGACGGCGGCGCCGGCACCGGCGCAGACGTCCGGCGGTTCCGCGGGCATGAGCTTCTTCATCACCAGCGTCGGATCAGGAAAAGGCGCCGATTTTGGTGGTCTGGAGGGTGCGGACCGCCATTGCCGTCAACTGGCGCAGGCCGTCGGGGCGGGGAACCGCGATTGGAAGGCCTATCTGTCGACCCAGGCGGCCGACGGCCTGCCTGCGGTGAACGCCCGCGACCGCATCGGCGCCGGCCCCTGGCAGAACGCGAAGGGGCAGGTGATCGCCCGCAGCGTTGAGGATCTGCACGCCACCAACGGTCTGACCAAGCAGACCGGGCTGACCGAAGCCGGCGAGACTGTCAAAGGCCGAGGCGACACCCCCAACACCCACGACATCCTGACCGGCAGCCAGCCGGACGGTACAACCTTCGCCGGTGCGGAGGACCGGACCTGCGGCAACTGGACCCGCGGCGGGACGGAGGGCGCCGCCATGGTCGGCCATCACGACCGCATGGGGCTCGGCGACGACCCGTCGGCGAAATCCTGGAACAGTTCCCACCTGACGCGGGGCGGTTGCAGCCAGGACGCCTTGAAGGGCACGGGCGGCGCGGGGCTGCTTTACTGCTTCGCGGCGGATTAGCAGGGCAGGAGCGGGAGGGCTGACCCGCCCGCTCCCTTTCCGCCGGCATCCGGGAGCGTTACAGTCGCGTCATTCGTAAGGTGTGTGGAGGCGGCCCGATGCGGGGCGGGGCGTGGTGTTCGGCGGTTCTGGGCTTTGCGGTGGCGGGCATGGCGCTCGCTTTCCTGGGGGTGGAAATCGGGCGGCTGGCCGTCGCCGACCCGGAGCGTTCCTTGCTGGACATGGGAGCGGTCGGGCTCGGCGTGCTGGCGCTGTGGATGGCCTTCGCCCGGCTGAACCGCCATTTCCGCGATCTGGGTCGGCTGCGCGAGACCCTGTCGGCGTGGCGCGGGCGCAGCGCCGCCTCTCTTGCCGCCGATGCGAAGGAGGACGAGGCCGGCGATCTCGCGCGGGCGGTGGCGGAGGCGTTGCGCCATGGCCGCCATGGGGAGCACCGCCCGGGCGAGCGGCTGGCCGGCGTGATCGCCGCGCTGGAGGAGCCGGTGGTGGTGCTCGACGATTTCGGGCGGATCGACACGCTGAACCCCGCGGCCTCCGCTCATTTTGGGCTGTCGGCAGGGGCCGACATCTACGATCACCTGTCGCGCCCCGAGCTGTTCCGCGCCATCGAGCGGGCGCGCGAGGACGGCCAGATGGTCTCCGCCCTGCTGCGCCGCGCCCAAGGGGGCGAGGTGCCGGTGCGCGTCAAGGATCTGGGGCTTCAGTCGGGGGTCGCCCTGGTCTTCCCGGCGAAGGCGGGGGAGGCGCAGCCGCGGCTGTCCGGCGAGCGGCTGCTCCTGCGCCCGAACGCCCGTCCCGCCCATCTCGGCGACGAGGACCCGCTGCCGGCCCTGCCGATGGTCAGCCTGTGGGTCGCCACAGCCACCGGGCGGGCGGAGGAGGGGCCGCTCATAGCGGTGGGCACGGTGCGGATGGTTGGGCCGCGCGTCTTTCGCAGCCTGTCGTTGGAGCTGTTCATCGATCCCGGCGCGCCCATTCCTGCGGAGGGCACCGCAATCCATGGCGTGACCACGGAGATGGTGGAGGGCGCGCGCCCCTTCGCCGCCGCTTGGCCGGTGATCGCCGACGCCCTGCGCGGCTGCGCGGTGGTCGGCGTGGGGGTTGATGCATCGCTCGGCACGCTGGCCCGCGCCTGCCGCGGTACCGGCCTGCCGGAGCCGGAGGCGCCGCCGACGCTCGACCTCGCCCGGCTCGCCGCGGCGCTCGATCCGGCGCTGGAGGGGGCATCGCTGGAGCAATTGGCCGCCGCCTTCGGCATCGCCACCGACCGCCGCCTGGGTCCCTTCGCCCCCGCCCTGGTCGAGGCGGAGCTGGCCGCGGGTTTGCTGACGCGGCTGGAGCAGCGGGGGATCGCCACGCACGGACAGGCGCGCGCCTTCGCCGCCGGTCAGGCCGGCGCGCTGCCGGAGTGAGCGCCACCCGAATGAAGGGTCAGCGCCATTTCGGCCGTCGCCCGGCCTTCAGCGCCTGCACCGCCTGATCGAGCGTCTGCAGGAACTTCGACTTGTCCTGCTGGCTCATCGGCTTGTTGCCGCCGCTGACCACACCCATGTCGCGCAGGTCCTGCATCAGCGCGCGGGTGGCGATGGCCGAGCCGATGCTGTCCTCCGTGAAGGGGCGGCCGGTCGGGCCGATCACCACGGCGCGCTTCTTGACGCAGCGGTCCGCCAACTGGATGTCGGCGGTGACCACGATGTCGGTCTCGGTCGCGTGCTCGGCGATCCAGTTGTCGGCGGCGTCGAACTCCGACCCGACGACGACCAGTTCCGATAGGCATTCGTTGGGCAGGCGGAGCGGGCCGTTGCTGACGATCCAGACCTTGATTCCGCTGCGCCCGGCCACCCGGTAAATTTCCGACTTTACCGGGCAGGCATCGGCATCCACATAAATCTCGACCACCCGGCCTCCCTCCTTCGCCGTTTCATGCCGCGTCCTTATGCGCTAAAACCCTGGGCGAGCGAAGTGGCGCCGCCGGTGGCGTCCTGAATTTTTCCTTTTTGTGCAGAAGGGGCGGAGCGGCGCATGGCGTCCTATCAATATGTCTATGTGATGAAGGGCCTGTCCAAGGTCTACCCCGGCGGCAAGAAGGTTCTGGACAACATCTGGCTGTCCTTCCTGCCCGGCGTGAAGATCGGCGTTCTCGGCGTCAACGGCTCCGGTAAGTCGACGCTGATGAAGATCATGGCCGGTCTGGACAAGGATTACTCGGGCGAGGCCTGGGTCGCGCAGGGCGCCAAGGTCGGCTACCTGCCGCAGGAGCCGCAGCTCGACCCGACGAAGACGGTGCAGGAGAACGTCCTGGAGGCCCTGGCCGAGACCAAGGGGCTGCTGGACCGCTTCAACGCCGTGTCGGAGGCGATGGGTGAACCCGATGCCGACTTCGACGCGCTGCTGGCCGAGCAGGCCGAGCTTCAGGAGAAGATCGACGCCGCCGACGCCTGGGACATCGACCGCACGGTCGAGATCGCCATGGACGCGCTGCGCTGCCCGCCGGGCGACGCCGACGTGACCAAGCTGTCCGGCGGTGAGAAGCGCCGCGTGGCGCTGTGCAAGCTGCTTCTGGAAAAGCCCGACCTGCTGCTGCTCGACGAGCCGACCAACCACCTGGACGCTGAGTCCGTGGCGTGGCTGCAGAAGCACCTTGAGGACTACAAGGGCACCGTCGTCCTGGTCACCCACGACCGTTACTTCCTCGACAACGTGACGGGCTGGATTCTCGAACTCGACCGCGGCGCCGGCATCCCCTACGAGGGCAACTACTCCTCCTGGCTGGAGCAGAAGCAGAAGCGGCTGGAGCAGGAAGGCCGCGCCGAGGAGGCCCGCCAGAAGCAGCTCTCCACCGAGCTGGAATGGATCCGGCAGTCCCCGCGCGCCCGTCAGGCCAAGAGCAAGGCCCGCATCTCCGCCTACGAGACGCTGCTGGCCGAGAGCGGCAAGGAGGCGACGGGCGAGGCCCGCATCGTCATCCCGACGCCGCCGCGCCTGGGCAACGTCGTCATCGAGGCCGAGAGCATCAACAAGGGCTTCGGCGACCGTCTGCTGATCGACGGCCTGTCCTTCCGCCTGCCGCCGGGCGGCATCGTCGGCGTGATCGGCCCGAACGGCGCCGGCAAGACCACCCTGTTCCGCATGATCACCGAGCAGGATGGGCCGGACGCCGGCGCCTTCCGCGTCGGCGACACGGTGAAGCTGGGCTATGTCGACCAGAGCCGTGATACGCTGAACCCGAACAAGACCGTGTGGGAGGAGATCTCCGACGGGCTGGACGTGATCGACCTCGGCAAGAAGTCGATGCCGAGCCGCGCCTACGTCTCGTCCTTCAACTTCCGCGGTCCGGACCAGCAGAAGAAGGTCGGCCAACTGTCCGGCGGTGAGCGCAACCGCGTCCATCTCGCCAAGATGCTGAAGTCCGGCGCCAACGTGCTGCTGCTCGACGAACCGACCAACGATCTGGATGTCGACACGCTGCGCGCGCTGGAAGAGGCGCTGGAGAGCTTCGCCGGCTGCGCCGTGGTCATCAGCCACGACCGCTGGTTCCTCGACCGCCTCGCCACCCACATCCTGGCCTTCGAGGGCGACAGCCATGTGGAGTGGTTCGAGGGCAACTTCGAAGCCTACGAGGCCGACAAGAAGCGCCGTCTGGGCGAGGATGCGGTGAACCCGCACCGCATCAAGTACAAGCCGCTGGTCCGTTCCTAATTGGCTCCGGCAGGCTCCCTCTCCCCATCCGGGAGGGGGAGCCTTCTTCCGTTACCCTTCCAGCTTCTGATGCTCCAGGAAGGCGGTCTTCAAGAGCTGCTTGAGATCGTCGCCATACTGGTGGAAGCGCACGGACACCTGCCCTTTCCCCGCGCCCTTGTGCACCACGACCATCCGCGCGGTGGCCACGATGTCGTCCCGTCCGGTGATGGACAGGCGACCTTCGATCGTCTCGCCCTCCTCGAACAGATCGTCCGGCGCGTAGAGGCAGACTCCGCCGATCGACCAGTTGCGGGAGGAGTGGGCGCCGCGATCGGTCTGGACGATCAGGCAGGGCTGTGCGTAGCGCTTCTGCGCCCGCCGTTCCTCCGGCGCCGGCGGCGGCGGCGGCGCGGTGTCCACGGCCACCGTGATCCCCGTGCCGTCGAGCTTCGCCCCGCCCAGCTTGGCGGAGCGCAGCACCGCATCCTCCATCCGTGCGTCGCGCAGGTCAGCGCCGGTCAGGTTGGCACCGTCGAAGTTGGTCGGCCAGGGACGGTCGCCGGACAGGCGGGCGGGGCGGGCGTCGGCGCGTGCCAGGACGGCGCGGGACAGCCCGGCGCGGCGCAGGTTGGTGCCGTTCAGGCAGGCCTCGGTCAGGTCAGCCCCGATCATCTCGGTGTAGGACAGGTCGGCCATCTCCAGGCTCGCCTTGCGCAGGCGGACGCCCATCAGGCGGCAGCGGCGCAGCCGCGCCGCGGCGAGCACGCGGCCGGTCAGGTCGGCCCCGATCACCGACACGAGGTCGAGATCGAGGTGGCGGCCCTCCGCGCCCTGGCTGTTCACCCACCGCTCATGCTCGGCGACAGCCTCAAGGAACGCTCCCGACGGCATCGGCTTGTAGGCTGGCTTGACGATGGCGTTCTTGGGAAGGGAGGCGGGCAGGTAGTTGCGGTCGAGCGTCGCCTCGTCGATGGTTGTCCCGTCGAAGGTCACGCCGTCCAGCGTGGCGCCCCAGAAATCGGCGCCGACCAGGACAGCCGCTGTCATGTCGGCGCCCGTCAGGTCGGCGTCGTTCAGGTCGGCGCCGCTGAGGTCGCAGCCGGTGAAGTTCGCGCCGGCCAGGATGGAGCGTTCCATCTTCGCTTCGGTCAGGCGGGTGACGCCGTCGCTGCGCGGCTTGTCGTCGGTTCCGCTCATCAGCGATCCGGCGCGGAAGTCGGCGCCGCGCAGGTTGGCGTCGGTCAGGATGGCCCGGTGCAGGTTGGCGCCGCGCAGATCCGCCCCGATCAGCGTCGAGGCGGTCAGGTTCGCCCCCTCCATATCGGCGCCGAACAGGTCGGCCTGCGAGAGGTCGGCCCGGACGAGGCGGGAGCCGACCAGGTTGGTCCCGGCCAGCTTCGCCCCGTTCAGGTTCACCCGGTCGAGGTTGAGGCCCGACAAGTCGCGGAAGCTGAGGTCGGCCCGCCGCCCGCCGCGGCGCGTCAGCCACGTCTGGTGGGCGAGGATGATCGCCTTGATCTCGTCGATCTCGTTCGGAGTCCGGTCGGCCATCGGATGGGGCGCCCGCTGCTGCAACACACAAGAGAGGCTTCGGGCGGGACCATACCCCTTCCGGCGGTGTTCGTCACGGAATCGCCGTTTGGACCATCGTGAAAAAGGGGCCATGAAAAAGGGGCCATGAAAAAGGGGCCATGAAAAAGGGGCCATGAAAAAGGGGCCATGAAAAAGGGCCGCCCGAAGGCAGCCCTTGAGATGGTCCGGTCTTTCCGGGACGCACGGAGCGACGGATCAGCCGGCGCTGCCGACCTTCTGGCGGAGCGCCTGGAGCAGCCCTTCCACCCGACCGCCGTTCTGGCCGATGACGGAGGCGAACTCCTGGCGCTGGGTCACGCCCATGCTGACGCCCTCGACCACCACGTCGATGATCTTGTAGGCGGTGTCGCGCTTGCGCACGCGCCAGTCCACATTCACCGGCGGGCCGTTGGGGCGGACGATCTGGGTGGTGACCATGGTGTCCGCCTCGCCCTCCACGCGGGATCCGGTGATGCGGAAGGTCTCGCCCGAATATTCGACGAAGCGGTCGGCGTAGGTGTTGACGATCAGCCGCTCGAACAGCTTCTGGTATTCGTCGTGCTGCTGCGGCGTGGCGGAGCTCCAGTAGCGGCCCAGCACCCAGCGCCCGATGTAGGCCACGTCGAAGCCCTGGTAGAGCAGGGTGCGGAAGCGCTGCACCGCCTGTTCGCGCGACAGGCTCTTGTTCGAGAAGGTGGCGACGGCCTCGTTCCCCAGGGTTTGGATGAACGCGGTCGCGCCCGGATCAGCCGATTGTGCGGCTGCGGGACGGGCGGCCCAGCTGCTCACCGCGAGCAGGGCCGCGCACACGAGAAACAGGCGACGTGTCAGCATGGCAAGGCAAAAGTGGCTGCCGCGGGGGCTTTGTCAACACTCAATCGGATGAAGGATCGAGCGCGGACGGTTGCGCCGCGGCAGACCTCCTCCTTATTTCTTGGCGGGTTCGTCGAAATCGGGGAATTCCGGCGTCGCCGGCGCGATGTCGTTGGCGATCGCGGCGCGGCGCTGCTGCGCGTAGAGGCTGCGGGCTGTCGCGTAGAAGTCCAGGGAGTTTTTGCGCAGGTCGTCGATCTCGCGCAGGAGTTGCGAGCGGCGGTCCAGGCCCGCGGCGGCGGTCCGCCCGTACATGGCGTTGTCCGCCCCGGCGGCGTTGGTGCCGATGCGGAACGGGTCGGCCAGCGTATCGACGCCGTAGCCCAGCGTGTCGCGGACGTTCGACGGGCCGAGGAACGGCAGCACCACGTAGGGGCCGGGTCCGACGCCCCAGACGCCCAGCGTCTGGCCGAAATCCTCCGGACGGTCGCCGATTCCGGCCTCCGTCGCCACATCGGCGAGGCCGCCGATGCCGAGGATGGTGTTGGTCATGAACCGGCCGGTGGCGACCTGGGCACCCTCGAAATCACCCTGCAACAGGTTGTTGGCGATGTAGAGCGGGCCGAGCAGGTTCTGGATGAAGTTGTGCACCGCCTGGCGCAGCGGGTCGGGGACGACGCCCACATACACCTCCGTCGCCGGGCGGATCAGCAGGATGTCCGCGGTCTCGTTGACGGCGAAGACGAATCGGTTGGGAATCTCCAGGGGATCGCTGACCGTGACATCGGCTTCGTTGCTGCCGGGCGCGGTTGCGCAGCCCGCCATGCCGAGGGCGACGACGGCCACGGCGGCCGAGCGAAGAAGGGAGCGGGAGAGGTTGGCCAGCTTCATCGGCGACGGCTCTTTCTGGGGACACGACTTTGGGCGGGGCATCCGATTCCGCAGCCCTGTCGCGCCACGTCGGAAGGGGGCGACCCCTCCGTCGGGCGGCGACGGACGCTGCCGGACAGGACATCGCCCGGAAAATCCGTGCGATCCCTTTGTTCCGTGCCTAACACAGGTGCTGCCTTTTGACCAGCGCGCCACGCGAGGTCACCGTACGGACACCGCCTTATGTGGTAGGATTGCCGCGCCCTTCGCGTTGCGTCCGGGTGTCCCGCCAGCCGGTTCCCCCGATTGGAAGGGGTGCGGTGAAAACGTGTTTACGCTGCATAAAGATATCTTTATATCTGTATCCCGCATGGCGGGCCGCGGTGGCTTGCCGGTCCTGCGGGGCCATTGGGGACGGTGGCGGCGGTCATGGACGAACTGCTTGCGACATTGAAGGCGGCGGCGGAAACCACGCGGCTTCGGCTGCTGGCGCTGTGCGCTCATGGCGAGCTGACGGTGACCGAGCTGACCCAGATCCTGGGTCAGAGCCAGCCGCGGGTGTCCCGCCATCTGAAGCTGCTGTGCGATGCCGGTCTTCTGGACCGCTTCCGGGAAGGCACCTTCGCCTTCTACCGGCTGACGGAGCGCGGCGCCTCGGCGGAACTGGCGCGGGTGCTGGTGGACGCGATCCCATCCGACGACCCGACGCTGACGCTGGACCTGGAGCGGCTGGACGCGATCAAGCGCGCCCGCTCCGAGGCGGCCGCGAGCTATTTCCGCGAGAATGCCGCCCGCTGGCATGAAATCCGCTCCCTCCATGTCCCGGAACGCGAGGTGGAGGAGGCGCTGCTGCGTCTGATCCCCGCCGACGGGATCGGCGATCTTCTGGACATCGGCACCG
Source organism: Azospirillum himalayense (assembly GCF_042657465.1). Lineage (NCBI taxonomy): Bacteria > Pseudomonadati > Pseudomonadota > Alphaproteobacteria > Rhodospirillales > Azospirillaceae > Azospirillum > Azospirillum himalayense. Next base: position 80,788 of record NZ_JBHSLC010000005.1, read on the forward strand.
GCACGGGCCGCATGCTGGAGGTGCTTGGCCCGCGAGCCCGGCGCGCCGTGGGCGTGGACCAGTCACGCGAGATGCTGTCGATCGCCCGTACCAAGCTGGAGGACACAGCGCTCCGCCACTGCCACGTCCGGCAGGCGGACATGTACCAGCTCCCCTTTCCGTCCGGGTCCTTCGACGCGGCGGTCGTCCACCAGGTGCTGCATTTCGCGGAGGCGCCGGCCGATCTTCTGGCCGAGGCGGCGCGGGTGCTGCGGCCCGGCGGACTGCTGCTGGTGGTTGATTTCGCTCCCCACGCCTTGGAGTCCCTGCGGGCGGAGCACGCGCACCGCCGGCTGGGCTTCTCCGACGCCGAGGTCGCCGCCTGGTGCCGCCAATCCGGTTTGGACTGCGGAGCCGTGGTGCATCTGCCGGGCGAACCGCTTACCGTCTCCATCTGGCCGGCGGTGCGCGCCGCGAAGGGCGCATCGCCGGCCGATCCCTCCATCCTCTCCATCAGCGGAGCCCAGTCATGACGTCCGGCACCCCGTCGGTCAGCTTCGAATTCTTCCCGCCCAAGACGGAGAAGATGGAACAGAGTTTGTGGCAGGCGATCCAGCGCCTGGCCCCGCTCGCCCCGTCCTTCGTCTCGGTGACCTACGGGGCCGGCGGCTCGACGCGGGAGCGCACGCACAACACGGTGACGCGCATCCAGAAGGAGACGGGTATCCCCGCCGCCGCCCACTTCACCTGCGTGGGCGCGACGCGCGAGGAGATCGACGCCATCGCCCGCACCTATTGGGATGCCGGCATCCGCCATCTCGTGGCCCTGCGCGGCGATCCGCCGGAGACCGAGGGCGGGGTCGGCGGGCGCTACGTGCCGCATCCCGGCGGCTACGCCTACGCCGCCGATCTGGTGGCGGGGATGAAGAAGGTCGCCGATTTCGAGATCTCCGTCGCCGCCTATCCGGAGTCCCATCCGGAGGCGCCGAGCGCGCAATTCGACCTGGACAACCTGAAGCGCAAGGTGGACGCTGGGGCGACCCGGGCGATCACCCAATTCTTCTTCGACAACGACGCCTATTTCCGCTTCCTCGACCGCTGCGCCGCTGCCGGCATCACCGTGCCGATCGTGCCCGGCATCCTGCCGATCACCAACTTCGCCCGTGCGGTGGAGTTCGCCGGCAAGTGCGGGGCGGCGATGCCCCAGCGCTTCGCCGAGACCTTCGAAGGGCTGGACGCCGATCCGGAGACCCGGCAACTCGTTGCCGCGACCATGGCGGCGGAGCAGTGCCAGGCGCTCCAGGCCCAGGGGATCAAGGACTTCCATTTCTACACGCTGAACCGCTCGGAGCTGACGGTGGCCATCTGCCGGATGCTGGGCGTGAAGGCGAAGCAGCCGGCGGTGTCCTGACCGCCCCCCTGTGCTAGGGTGTTGCGGATGATCGCGGTCGCGGAGGAAAGGCCATGGACAGCCGGATCGGCTACGACGACGACTTCTACGCCTGGACCCAGGAACAGGCCCGCCTTCTCCGCGAAGCCGCCCGCGAACGCCTCAACACGCCCATCGACTGGGAGCATGTGGCGGGAGAGATCGAGGACATGGGGCGTTCGGATGCCAAGGCGCTTGGCAGCGCCTTGAAGCGGGTGTTCGAGCATCTTCTGAAGCTCGAACATTCGCCCGCGCCCGACCCCCGGCTGGGGTGGCGGGAGTCGGTGGTCAATCACCGCATCGCCGCCTGGGACGAGATCGACACCAGCCCCAGCCTGCGCAGGAAAATCGACCTTGGGCGTGCCCACCGGGATGCCCGCCGTCTGGCCGTCCTTGGTCTTGCCCGGGATGGAGTTTCCGATGACGCCGTCCCGCAGGACTGCCCCTACACGCTGGAGCAGGTGCTTGACCACGACTGGTGGCCGACGAACCGCCACGGCCTTGAGTAAATCGCCGACTTCCTGAACCTTTCCGCCCGACCTTCCTTCCGAAACGGACCCGATCTTCCCATGCCGCACATTCTCGACACTCTCCGTGACCGCGTCCTGCTCTGCGACGGCGGGTTCGGCAGCCGCATCCAGGCGCTCGATCTCGACGTGGAGAAGGACTACTGGGGGCACGAGAACTGCACCGACATCCTGCCGCTCTCGCGTCCGGACATCGTGCGGGAGATCCACCGCGGCTATTTCGAGGCCGGCGCGGACATGGTGGAGACGGACACCTTCGGCGCCTCCCCGGTGACGCTGGGCGAGTTCGGCATCTCGGAGAAGGCGTTCGAGATCAACCAGCGCGCGGTCGAGCTGGCGCGCGAGGCGGCGGAGACCTTCACGGACGGGCAGCCGCGCTTCGTCATCGGCTCGGTCGGGCCGGGCACCAAGCTGCCCAGCCTGGGCCACATCCCCTATCAGGATCTTGAGGACAGCTTCTTCGTCCAGGCGGCCGGTCTGATCGCCGGCGGTGCCGACGCCATCCTGGTCGAGACCTGCCAGGACCCGCTGCAGATCAAGGCCGCCGTCAACGGCATCAAGCGCGCCCGCACCGAGGCCGGATCCGACACGCCCGTCTTCGTCCAGGTGACGGTGGAGACCACGGGGACGCTGCTGGTTGGCACCGACATTGCCGCGGCGGCCACGGTCATCCAGGCGCTGGACGTGCCGCTCATGGGCCTGAACTGCGCCACCGGCCCGCTGGAGATGAGCGAGCATGTGAAGTGGCTGACCCAGAACTGGCCGGGCCTCGTTTCCGTGCAGCCGAACGCCGGCTTGCCGGAACTGGTCGACGGTAAGACGCACTACCCGCTGCGCGCCGACGACTTCGCCCACTGGCTGGAGCGGTTCGTGACCGAGGACGGGGTGAACCTCGTCGGCGGTTGCTGCGGCACCAACGTCCCGCACATCGCGGCGGCCAATCAGATGCTGCGCAAGCTGGCCCCGGCCGGGTCGCACCGCCCGAACCCGAAGGGCCGCACGGTTCATTGGGTGCCGGCGGTGGCCTCGCTCTACTCGCAGGTCACGCTGCGCCAGGAGAACGCCTTCTTCGCCATCGGCGAACGCTGCAACGCCAACGGCTCCAAGAGGTGGCGCGAGCTTCAGGAGAAGAACGACTGGGACGGCTGCGTCGAGATGGCCCGCGAGCAGGTGAAGGAAGGCTCGCACACGCTGGACGTCTGCACCGCCTTCGTCGGCCGCGACGAGGTGGCGGAGATGAAGGCCGTCGTGCAGCGCTTCGCCGGCTCGGTCACCGCCCCCCTGGTCATCGACTCCACTGAATACATCGTTCTGGAGAAGGCGCTGGCGCTCTACGGCGGCAAGGCCATCCTCAACTCCATCAACTTCGAGGACGGCGAGGAGCCGGCCCGCAAGCGCCTCGCGCTCGCCAAGAAGTTCGGCGCGGCGGTGATCGCGCTGACCATCGACGAGGAGGGCATGGCGAAGACGCCGGAGCGCAAGCTCGCCATCGCCAAGCGCCTCTATGACCTCGCGGTCAACGAGTTCGGTCTGCCGGCCCACGACCTGCTGTTCGACCCGCTGACGTTCACCATCGCCACCGGCAACGAGGACGACCGCAAGCTGGCGATCTGGACGCTGGAGGGCATCGAGACGATCAGCCGCGAGATGCCCGGCTGCCAGATCATCCTGGGCCTGTCCAACGTCTCCTTCGGCCTGAATGCGGCGGCCCGCCACGTCCTGAACTCGGTCTTCCTCGACCATGCGGTGAAGCGCGGCATGACCGGCGCCATCGTGCATGTGTCGAAGATCATGCCGCTGCACCAGATCCCCGAGAAGGAGGTCAAGACCGCCGAGGATCTGATCTTCGACCGCCGCGCGGAAGGGTATGACCCGCTCCAGGCCTTCATCGCGCTGTTCGAGGGCCGCAAGGCCGCGGACGCCAAGAAGAAGGCCCGCGCCGAGACGGTCGAGGAGCGGCTGAAGGAGCGCATCGTCGACGGCGACCGCACCGGGCTGGAGGACGATCTCGCCGAGGCAATGAAGACCCACCCGCCGCTGGAGATCATCAACACCTACCTGCTCGACGGCATGAAGGTGGTGGGCGAGCTGTTCGGCGCCGGCAAGATGCAGCTTCCCTTCGTGCTCCAGTCCGCGGAGACCATGAAGGCCGCCGTGGCGTGGCTGGAGCCGCACATGGAGAAGCTGGACGGCCAGCAGAAGGGCACCATGGTGCTGGCCACCGTGAAGGGCGACGTCCACGACATCGGCAAGAACCTCGTCGACATCATCCTGACCAACAACGGCTACAAGGTCGTCAACCTGGGCATCAAGCAGCCGGTCGGCGCGATCATCCAGGCGGCGAAGGAGCACAGGGCCGACGCCGTCGGCATGTCCGGCCTGCTGGTGAAGTCCACCGTCGTCATGCGCGAGAATCTGGAGGAGATGACCCGCGAGGGGCTGGAGGTTCCGGTCCTGCTCGGCGGCGCCGCGCTGACCCGCGCCTATGTGGAGACGGACTGCGTGGCCTCCTACGGCTCGGGCCGCGTGGCCTACGCCGGCGACGCCTTCGACGGGCTGACCCTGATGGATCAGGTGGTGGGCGGCAGTTTCGATCAGCAGCTCGCCATCCAGCAGGCCAAGCGGGCGGGCCGGGCGGTCAACCGCCGCCGCGTGCTCGGGCAGGCGACGAGCGCCACCGTCGGCCCGGTGGACAAGGACGCCGCCCGCGCCCGCCGCGCCCGTCTGGCCGAGGGCGTGCCGGTGCCGACGCCGCCCTTCTGGGGGCCGAAGGTCATCGAGCATGTGCCGCTGAAGACGCTGGTGACCTACCTGAACGAGCGCATGCTCTACCAGCTCCAGTGGGGCTACCGGAAGGACGGCAAGTCCTTCGAGGAGTTCAAGGATTGGGCGAGGAAGGAGCTTCGCCCGGTGCTCGACCGCATCCTCCAGATCGCCGCGAAGGAGGAGATCCTGCGGCCTCAGGCGGTCTATGGCTACTGGAAGGCGGCGGCCGACGGTGATGACGTCATCCTGTTCGCCGAGGACGGGACCAGCGAGGTGGCCCGCTTCACCCTGCCGCGTCAGGCCAAGGAGGACGGCGAGTGCATCGCCGACTTCCTGCGCGACGTGAACGACGGCGAGCGCGACGTGCTGGGCCTGCAGATCGTCACCATGGGCCAGCATTGCGCCGAGGTGGCGCGGGAGTGGTTCGCGGAGAACCGCTACCAGGATTATCTCTACCTGCACGGCCTGTCGGTGGAGATGACCGAGGCCATGGCGGAGTACGTCCATGCCCGCATCCGCGCCGAGCTGGGCTACGGCGCCGAGGACAGCCGCGACAAGGAGAAGCTGCTCCAGCAGGCCTACCGCGGCAGCCGCTACAGCTTCGGCTATCCGGCCTGCCCTAACCTCGCCGACCAGGAGCAGCTTCTGAAGCTCCTCGACGCCGGGCGGATCGGCGTGGAGATGTCCGACGAGCACCAGCTCCACCCGGAGCAGAGCACGTCCGCCATCGTCCTCCACCACCCGCGGGCGAAGTACTTCAGCGTGTGAGGGTGAGGAACCGTCGCTTCCGCGACTGGCGGAGGCGACGGAGTCCGATGCTGATTGTGGCCTGCTTTAGAACTTCTTGATCTGATAATAGGTGTCGGCGTCGAAGCTGATGTAGCTGATCCGGCTGCCGTCGGTGTTGACATAGAAATGCAGATCGTTCGGTTCGCCCGGCACCCGAACGGTGAAGTGCTTGCAGTTGCCGGCGGCTTTCAGCGGACGGGTCTGGTGCTGGTGGATGTTCCACAGGACCGTGCAGGTGGGGGTTCCGCTGGAGGCGGCCTTTTCCAAAGCGCTCAATGCACGGTCGCCGTTCCGGCCGGTGAAATCATATTGGCGCCTGTTGCTGAAAGTGGTGTCGACATATTTTTGAAGCGTTGCCAGCGCCACATTCTCCAGGTCGACGATCAAGTTGGGCACCTTTTCGTGAGCTTTGGCAAAATCAGTCTTGCTGTTTGCGTTTTGAGCCAATGTCAACATGGTCACCTCTACGTTTTGCAAGGAGAAGGCGCGTGTTCGTCGCGTCTCCATCCTATGGAACGAGGCGCGCGCGGCACTCGTGAAGGATGGTTGTTCAGAGCTTGAAAAACCTGAGCGTGTGAGTGGTTGCCTTGTGCAAGCCGGTTCCCAAAGCGTGGCGGCATCGCTTATCCTTGAGGGCATGAACCATTCGCCCACCCCGCTTCGCCTGCATCGGGAAACGGTCCGCCCGGAGTGGATCGACTACAACGGCCACATGAACGTGGCTTACTATCTGCTCGCCTTCGATCACGCGACCGACGCCGTTCTCGACCATTTCGGGATCGGGAAGGCCTACGCGGAGGGTGAGGGGCGGTCGATGTTCGCGGTGGAGGCGCACCTGACTTATGCCCGCGAGGTAACGGAGGGCGACGGGCTGACCTTTGCCTCCCTGGTTCTGGGCGCGGACGCCAAGCGGCTGCATCTGTTCCACGAAATGCGCCACGAGGAGGACGGCTTTCTCGCCGCCACGGCCGAATTCGTCCTGGTCCATGTCGATCTGGCGGAGCGCCGGTCGGTGCCACTGGCGCCGGAGGCTGCAGAACGGTTGGTCCACGCTGCGGCGGAGCACGCGGTTCTGCCCGTACCGCCTCAGGCCGGTCGGTCGGTCGGGTTGCGGGCGCCGAAGGGGGCGTGACGGTAAGTCGCTGCCCGCCACCGCCTTTTGTTGCGCCGGACCCTTTGTTATTGGGCTCCTGCGACACTATCTGTTGGCCCATGAAGACGACAATTTTCGCCGCCTTCGCGGTACTTTCCACCTTCCTGGGCACCGCCCTGGTCCCCTCCGCCGCATTGGCCGAATGCACCGACCCGGCGCAGCCGAAGGTGAACTGGCGCCGCTGCTATTTCGATGGGCGTGATCTGTCGTCTGTGAAGCTGGCCGGGGCGATGCTGCGCGACGCCACCTTCCAGCGGGCCACGCTGAAGGACGCCGACCTGTCGGAGACCGACGGCTATCGCGCGAAATTCTTCAGCGCCACCATGCCGGGGGTGAAGCTGGACGGCGCCCGCCTGATCGAGGCCGATTTCACGCGTGCCGATTTGACGGGGGCCTCTCTGAAGGAGGCGGACCTGCGCAACGCCAAGCTGGTGAACGCCATTCTGCAGAAGGCCGACTTCACCGGGGCGCGGCTGGGCGGGGCGGACCTGCGGCACGCCGATCTGTCGGGCGCCACCTGGATCGACGGCACGACGGTCTGCGCCGAGAAATCCGTGGGTCAGTGCAACTGAGGAAAGCGCAAGTAACTTTCCCTTCGGTTGTAATATAATAACCCGACTGGAAAGTTGCTTGCCCGTCTCTTTCCCGCTGCGGTAGCTTTTTTCAAAAGCGCGGTGGAAAGGCGGGCGTGATGGCGGGCGATCAGGATTTCGAGACGGCGCGGATTCTCGCGAGCCGCGCCATGGATCGGATCGCCGTGCATGGACTTTTGCCGAATCCGGAAAATTTCACCCTCTGGTACGCCTATTTCGGCGGGCAGAACCCGGACCTGACTCGGGCCATCGAACTGGCCCAGCGCGACGGGGCCACGCTGTCGCAAGGCCATTGCGACGAGCTGTACAAGCGCTTCTTCACGCTCGACGCCGAAGCCCAGGCCATCCGGGAAACGTCGGAGCGCGCGCGCGTCGCTTTGGGACGCATTCTCGACCAGTTGGGCACCGTCGGCTCGGAAACCGATCGCTATGGGCAGGCGTTGGCCGGTTTCCGGGGGGAACTGGACCAGCCGATGAGCTTGGCCGAGCTGCGCGCCATGGTGGCGGCCATTGCGGCGGAGACGACCGCCATCGTCGACCGCCAGACCCGCCTGCAGAGTCAGCTTCTCGAATCCAGCCAGCAACTGGCCGAATTGCGCGTCGTTCTGGACTCCGCGCGGCGGGAGGCGATGACCGACGGGCTGACCGGCATCGTCAACCGGCGCGGCTTCGATCTGGCGCTGGCCTCCGCCGCGGAGGAGGCGGTGCAGACCGGAATGCCGATGACCCTCCTGATGGTGGACATCGACCATTTCAAGCGCTTCAACGACACTCACGGCCATCTCGTCGGCGACCATGTGCTGAAGCTGGTCGCCAAGGTGCTGACCGAGGGGGTGAAGGGCCGCGACACCGTCGCCCGCTATGGCGGGGAGGAGTTCAGCGTCATCCTGCCTCACACCGCCCTCGCCAACGCGGTGAAGGTGGCCGAGCAGCTCCGCGCCTCCGTGGGGTCGCGGCAGATCATCAACCGGACGCGCAACGCCAATTACGGATCGGTGTCCCTGTCGGTCGGCGCCGCGGAATACCGTCCCGGCGAGGATTTGCTGGCCCTGCTGCGCCGCGCTGACGAGGCGCTCTACACCGCCAAGCGCGGCGGGCGCAACCGTGTCTGCGCCGAAGCCACGATGGCGGGTTGACCGCCACCCGTCAGATGATGCCGGTCAGGCGCCGGACCGCGGCGTCGGTTTCGTCCACCAGCCGCGCCATCAGCTCCGCCGCCGTTTGCCGTCGCGCCAGACGGACACCCTGTCCGGCCCACAGCGACAGGAATTCCGCCCGGCCCTGCTGAGCGGCGGCGGTGCGCATCGGGCGGGTCAGCGTGTTCTGCAGGGGGAAGGGCAGGGCGTCGTCGTCCGCAATGTCCTCCATGACCCGATTCACGATCCCGCGTGCCGGACGGCCCGAGAAGGCACGCGTCACCCGCGTCTGCGTCTCGCGGGCATCGAGAATCGCCTGCTTGTGCGCCTCGGGGATGCCGGCTTCGGCGCAGGTCAGGAAGGCGGTGCCCATCTGCACGCCGGCGGCGCCCAGAGCCAGTGCCGCCGCGATGCCGCGCCCGTCCATGATGCCGCCGGAGGCTAAAACCGGCAGGTTCACCGCGTCCACAACCTGTGGGATGAGCGCCATGGTGCCGACCAGACCGGCGGCAAAGTCAACCCCGCCTGGGCCCGTTGCGAAGCTGCCGCGGTGTCCGCCGGCCTCCGCCCCCTGGGCGATCACGGCGTCCATCCCCGCCTGCTCCAGTGCGACGGCCTCCTCGACGGTGGTCGCCGTGCCGATCAGGAGCATGCCCCGCGCCTTGATGGCAGCCAGCGCGTCGGCAGGCGGGAGGCCGAAGGTGAAGCTGAAGGCCAAGGCCCCGCAGTCCAGCGACGCGGCCAATTGGGCGGCGAAGCCGTCAGCCCCCAAAGCCGGTGCGCCAGGGGCGGGCAGGCCGAGGTCGGCGTGGTAGCGCGTGATGCGGGCGACCGCAGCATCCATCCTCCCGGCGTCCGGTGCGTCGGGCGCGGGCAGCGGGGCGAACAGGTTGATCCCGAAGGGGCGGGCGGTCCGGGCGCGGATCGCCCGCACCCGCTCGGCGATCTGGTCCGGGGACAGATAGGCCGCCCCGATGAAACCGATGCCGCCGGCCTCGCCCACCGCGGCGACGAGGTCCGCCGTGTCGGCGCCCCCGGCCATCGGGGCCTGGACGATGGGGTGGGACAGGCCCAGGCGCTGGGTCAGTGTGGTGTGAACCGGCATCGCGCCGCCCTCCGCTTTCGATGTTCCGTGGAGGGAGGCTAGGGCAGTCCGGCCATCGTGAAAAATGATTTGTTCAGATGGGACGGATCATGTCTGGTGATGGATTTCGGGGCCAGTTCAGGCGGCGCGCAGCCACACCGCCGTGTCGTGGAAGGCGGCACCACCCGCCGGCGGGATCGGCTCGGGCGAGGTCAGGGTGTTGATCCCGATTCCCTCCAGGAAGGCGCTGTTCGGCCAGATGCCTTCCACGATCACCACGCCGCGCGGCACCCCGGCGAAGGGCTTGGCGTGGACGACGACGCTGCCCAGCCCGTTGCCGAGGCGCACGGCATCGCCGTCGGCCAGGGCAAGGTCCGCCGCGTCCTCCGGATGGATCAGCACGGTGGGACGGCCTTCGCGGCGCTGGGCGGTCACCGTCTCGGTGAAGCTGGAATTGAGAAACTGCCGCGCCGGGGCGGTGACGAGGCGGAAGGGATGCTCGGCGTCGGCCGGGCGGCCCGGCGCCATGTGGTCCGGCAGCTCCGGCAACTGGCCGGCGCCGTAGGGGCCGAGCGCCGCCCAGTCGGGCGCGAAGCGGAAGCGCCCGTCCGGGAAGGCGAAGCCGTTCAGGAAATGCGAGGTCTCGAAATCCGGCTGGGCGTCGATCCAGCGCTGTTCCGTCAGGGTTGCGGCGTCGGTCAGGCCGGAGGTCTTCAGCATGGAGTCGATGATCTCCAGCGCGCTCATGCCGAAGCCCGGATGCTCGGCGCCGACGCGGCGGGCCAGTTCGGTGATCACCCAGTGGTTCTCGCGCGCCTCGAACTGTGGCTCGATCACCTTGCGGCCGATCAGGATGTGCATCTGCCCGCCGCCGCGGTAGAGGTCGTCATGTTCCAGGAAGGTGGTGGCGGGGATGACGATGTCGGCCAGTTGTGCCGTGTCGGTCATGAACTGCTCGTGCACCGCCACGAACAGGTCGTCGCGCAGGAAGCCGCGGCGCACGCGGGCGCTGTCCGGACAGATCGCCGCCGGGTTGGTGTTCTGGATCAGCATGGCGGTGACCGGCGGGCCGCCGGTGATGTCCTCCCCGGTCAGCACCGCGCCGATGCGCGACTGGTCGAAGCCGCGAACCGAGGTGTCCAGACGGTCCAGCCCCTCCGACAGGGTGCGGTCGATGCTGTAGATGCCCGAGGAACAGTAGAGCGCCCCGCCGCCCTTGTGCGCCCAGGCGCCGGTGACCACCGGCAGGCAGGACACCGCGTGCATCTGCGCCGCGCCGTTGTGGGCGCGCGTCAGCCCGTAGCCCAGCCGCAGATAGCTGCGCTTGGTGGCGCCGTAGAGGCGGGCGAAGCCGACGATCTCCTCCGCCGTCAGTCCGGTGATCGCCGCCGCCCATTCGGGCGTGCGGGTGGCGAGATGCGCCTCAAACCGGTCCGCCCCGGCGGCGTAGCGGTCGAGATAGGCGCGGTCGGCCAGCCCCTCGCGGAACAGCACGTGCATCACCGCGCAGGCCAGCGCCCCGTCGGTGCCGGGGCGCAGCATCAGATGCAGGTCCGACACCTCCGCCGTGCCGGTGCGGTAGGGATCGATGGTGACCAGCTTCGCCCCGCGGCCCTTGCGGGCGCGGCTGACGTGGGTCATCACATTGACCTGGGTCGCCACCGGGTTGCCGCCCCAGTTCACGATCAGGTCGCTGTCGGCCATCTCGCGCGGGTCGGCGCCGCGGATGTCGCCGTGGCCGGCCAGCCAGCCCATGTTGGCCGGCGTGTCACAGACCGTGCTGATCTGCCGGGAATAGCCCTTGGCGTGGCGCAGCCGCTGGATGCCGCCGCGCTGCACCAGCCCCATGGTGCCGGCGTAGAAGTAGGGCCAGACGGCTTCCGCGCCATGGACCCGCTCGGCGTCCAGGAAGGCGTCGGCGATGCGGTCCAGCGCCTCGTCCCAGCCGATCTCCGCCCATTGGCCGGACCCCTTGGGGCCGGTGCGCCGCAGGGGCGTCCTCAGCCGATCCGGGGAATGAACGCGCTCGGCGTAGCGGCTGACCTTCGCGCAGATGACGCCCGCCGTGTAGCTGTTGGCGGCGGCCCCGCGGACTTTGCCGATGCGGTCCGGCGCGACCCGTTCCACTTCGAGGGCGCAGGTGCTCGGGCAATCGTGCGGGCAGGCGGTCGGCAGGAAGACGGAGTTCACGGAAGGGGGCCTCGGCGAGGGACAAACGGTGGTCAGCTTATGTCCGGCGTTCGGCTTTCCGCAACCGGTCAGGATTGTTTAAGGACTGCCATCAGATTTCAATATTGCAGCCCTATCCTTGTGGAGGCTGGTCGCAGAAAGAGGTATGTTTCTTGGAAAATGCTCGCATAAGGTGGCGTTTGCGCAGCCTTGAGCACGGAACGATGCAACAAGGGGAAGCCGTATGAACGCGAATGTTGCCGGAGGCGCCCGGCGGACGCTGCGGGCCGGGGTGTTCGCCAGCCTGATCGGAGCCATGGTCGGAGCCGTTGCCGGTATGGCCGCTCCGGCTCGGGCCGACGGCGTCAAGCTCGGCTATGTGGAGTTCCCGCCTTATACCCAGACCGATGGCGGGGCCGCGAAGGGCAGCCTGATCGAATCCTTCGACAAGGCTGCCAAGGCGGCCGGCATCGCCTACACCGCCGAATCGGCCCCGGCCCGCCGCCTCTTCTCCGGCATCGCGGACGGCGAGTTCAACATCTTCCTGGGCATCCGCACGGTCAAGGAGTTCGATGGATCCACGCTGATCAGCGCCGCCCCCATCGCCCGGATCGAGCTGAAGGCCTATGGCATCGGTGAAGCTCCGGCAGTGAAGGCGAAGGAGGATCTGTCGGGCAAGGCGGTCATCGCGCTGAACGGCTATTCCTATGGCGGCTGGCGCGCCTGGATGGAGGATCCGGCCAACAAGGTGCAGCTGGTCGACGCGCGCACCGCCGATCAGGCGCTGCAGCTTCTCCAGGCCGGGCGGGCGCCGACCCTGCTCCAGTACTCGTTGCCGATGCAGCAGGCATTGGGTGGAAAGACGCTTGCCGACCTGAAGGCCACGCCGGTCCAGAGCCTGGACGTCTACGTCGTCGTGTCCAAGAAGACTCCGGACGCCGCGGCGGTTCTGGCGAAGCTCGAAGCCGGGTTCAAGGCGACCCAGTGACGTCACCGGCACGCAGCATTGGGCGCCGACCGTTCGGCAACCAGTTGTTCAGAAAGAAAAAGGGCGGATCATGACGGTCAACGGCTCGGCGGACGGTAATCAGGGTGGTGGTGTGGGATTGCGCCTGCGGGCGATGCTTCTGATCGGCGGCGTGCTGCTGGTCTATCAGGTGCTGGCCATCGCCTGGGGCGTGCACAGCTCGGCCAACCAGGCGAAGGAAACGCTGGCGGCGCGCGCTGACATGGTGGCGTCGCTGCAGGCCCGCGCGGCGGCGATCCCGCTCTATGACTTCGACACCGAGCAGGTGCGCGAGGTCGCCAAGGCGCCATCCTCCGATCCCGACTTCCTCGGCGCCCAGGTGCGCGACGACAAGGCCAAGGTGGTCGCCGAGGTCGGTGACACCAAGGCCGCGAAGGGTTTCATCGAGGTGGTGAAGCCCATCGTCGGCGGGCAGGCCGGGCAGCGCAAGACCATCGGTGAGTTTGTCCTGCGCCTGCGCACCGACCGGGTGGAGGCGCGGGTGACCGCCGACGCGGCGACTCAGATCGCCGTCGGGGTGGTCGCCTTCCTCGCCATCATGGCGGCGCTCTACCTCGTCGTCTCGGCCATCACGCGCCCGCTGATGCAGATCACCGCGATGGTCGGCCGGCTGGCCCAGGGCGACTACGCGGTCGCCGTGCCGGCCCTGGACCGCCGCGACGAGATGGGGGCGATGGCCCGCACCATCGACATGCTCCGCCAGAACGCCCAGCACCGCCAGCAGCTCGAAGCCGAGAAGCTGGCCCGGCAGGCGGAGGAGGCGCAGCGGGGCGAGCGGCTGACCCGCCTTGCCGCCGCCTTCGACCGCTCGGTCCAGGCGACGGTCGGCGAGGCCTCCACCGCCGCCTCGCAGATGAAGGGCAGCGCCGGCAGCATGCTGGAGAGCGCGTTGCGCGCCGACCAGTGCAACGCCTCGGTGGCCGGTGCCGCCGACGAGACCAGCCGCACCGTCCAGACCGCCAGCGCGGCGGCGGAGCAGCTCACCCAGTCGATCCGCAGCATCGCCGAGAGCGTGAAGCAGTCGGTGGCCATGTCCGCCCAGGCCATCGACCGTGCCGACGCCAGCCGCAAGACGGTGGAGGCGCTGGCCGCCGGCGCCGCCAAGATCGGCGAGATCACCAGCCTCATCACTTCCATCGCCGGTCAGACCAACCTGCTGGCCCTGAACGCGACCATCGAGGCGGCGCGGGCCGGGGAGGCCGGCAAGGGCTTCGCCGTGGTGGCGAGCGAAGTGAAGAATCTGGCCAGCCAGACCGCCAAGGCGACGGAGGAGATCGCCACCCAGATCGGGGCCATCCAGTCGGTCACGCAGGAAACGGTGTCCGCCATCGGCGCCATCACCGAGACCATCGGCCAGCTCAGCCAGCGCTCGGCGGAGATCGCCGCCTCGGTCCAGCAGCAATTGGCCGCGACGGGCGAGATCGCCGAGAAGGTCCGCACCGTGGCCGGCGAGGCCGACACCGTGACCCGCAGCATCGCGGTCGCTTCCGATGCCTCGTCGGAGGTGGCGACGGCGGCCCGCGAGTCGGTGGAGGTTGCCCAGACCCTTCAGGCCCGCTTCGTCGATCTGCGCGACGAGGTGCAGAGGTTCCTGGCCTCGATCAAGGCAGCGTAAGCGGCCCGTGACGACACGCAACTTGCCTGCGATGGGCGCGCATGCCCGCCGCGGGCAAGTTGCGTTTCCGCTTTTCGCCTCGCCGCACTAGGATGCCGCTCCCGAAAGGCGAGGATGATATGGACGACGGATTGAAGTGCCCGAAATGCAACTCCGAGCATGTCTATCAGGACGGCATGCTGTGGATCTGCCCCGAATGCGCCCATGAATGGAGCCCGCAGGCCGAAGGCGGCGCGGGTGCGGACGCGGCGGCGGATCAGGGGGTGCGGGACGCCAACGGGAACGCGCTGAGCGACGGCGACGCGGTGACGGTCATCAAGGATCTGAAGGTCAAGGGCTCGTCCCTGGTCGTCAAGGGCGGCACCAAGGTGAAGAACATCCGTCTGGTCGATGGGGCCGACGGCCACAACATCGCCTGCAAGATCGACGGCATCGGCGCCATGAACCTGAAGTCGGAATTCGTCAAGAAGGCGTGACGTCCTTCGGCTTCCCCGGAAAAGGAAAACCCCTCGTCGGATCGCTCCGGCGAGGGGTTTTCCTTAGGGGCTTTTGCCCGGCAACGGGGGATTACATCATCCCCAGAGCGCGCGGCAGCCAGGTGGAGATGATCGGCACGTAGGTGATCAGCACCAGGAAGCCGAGCATCGCCAGCAGCCACGGCCAGACGGCCACGGTCAGTTCGGTGATGCCCATCTTGGTGATGCCCGACGCGACGTAGAGGTTCAGGCCCACCGGGGGGTGGCACATGCCGACCTCCATGTTCACGACCATCATGATGCCGAAATGGACCGGGTCGATGCCCAGCTTCATGGCGACCGGGAAGAGGATCGGCGCCATGATCAGCACGATGGACGACGGCTCCATGAAGTTGCCGGCCATCAGCAGAAGGATGTTCGTCACCAGCAGGAAGGCGATCACACCCAGACCCTGGTTGACGATCCAGTCGGCGATCGCCTGCGGGATGTTCTCCGACGTCAGCACGAACGAGAAGAGCACCGCGTTCGTGATGATGTAGAGCAGCATCGCCGACATGCTGGCCGAGGACAGCAGAACCTTCGGCACGCCGCGCAGCGGCATGTCCTTGTAGACGAAGACCGCGATGATGAAGGCGTAGACGGCGCTCATCGCCGCGGCTTCGGTGGGCGTGAAGACGCCGGAATAGATGCCGCCGATGACGATGACGATCAGCGACAGGCCCCAGATCGCTTCGCGGAAGGCCTTGAAGCGCTCGCCCAGGCTGGCCTTGGGCAGACGCGGATAGCCGAACTTGCGCGCGCGGTACCAGGTGACGCCGCCCAGCACGAAGGCCAGCATCAGGCCGGGGATGACGCCCGCCATGAAGAGCTGCCCGACGGAGGCGGAGTGCGCGGTGCCGCTGGTGGCGACGCAGTACATCACCATCACGATGGACGGCGGGATCAGGATGCCCAGCGCGCCCGAGGTGGTGATGACGCCGGCGCCGAACTGCTTCGGGAAGCCCTGGGCGACCATCGCCGGAAGCACGATGGAGCCGATGGCCACCACCGTCGCCGGGCTGGAGCCGGACACCGCCGCGAACAGGGCGCAGCCCATCACGCCGGCAAGGCCGAGGCCGCCGTGCCAGTGGCCGACCATCGCCGTGGCGAAGTTGATCATGCGCCGGGCCACGCCGCCGTGCGTCAGGAAGTTGCCGGCCAGGATGAAGAACGGGATCGCCATGATCTCGAACTTCTCGATGCCGGTGAACAGCTTCAGAGCCACGGCCTCGATCGGCACGTTGGTCATGGTGAAGAGGAAGGTCAGAACCGTCAGGCCGAGTGAGATCGAGATCGGCATGCCGGTGAGCATAAGAACCAGCAGAAGGCCGAAGATGATGGCGGCGTTCATCGGTCGTTCTCCTTCGGTCCCTTATCAATGACAGGGCCGTTGCCGGGCTTGCGGCCCTCGTGATGGGCGATGTCGTGCGGGTGCAGGTTGTCGTCCATCTCGTACCAGTTGACGTCCTGCGCGGCGCGCTGCGGGTCGGTGGTGTCCTCTTCCAGACCCTCGACATGGCCGTGGTCGTGGTGCGGCAACTCGCCGGTGCGCAGGAAGTTCACCATCACCTGAAGGAAGCGGAAGCACATCAGGTAGGAGCCGAGCGGGATCGCCAGATAGATGATCCACATCGGCCATTCCAGGTCGGCCGACACCTGTTCGGTGTCCGACATGTGCCAGACGAAGGTGGACCCCATCGTGCCGACCACGCCGGTGAAGGTCGCGCCGGCCAGCAGGCCGAACACGATGAATTTCGCGCGCAGGGGCGTGGACAGCTTGTTGATGAGGACGTCCACGCCCACATGGATGCCGGTGCGGACACCGTAGGCGGCGCCGAACTTCGCCATCCAGACGAACATGTAGATGCACAGCTCCTGCGCCCAGGCCAGATTCCAGTGGAGGATGTAGTCCTGGATGATGGGGAAGCCGGCGGCGTAACGGTGGGCGACCGAGATGAAGATGATCGTCGTCGCCGCTGCCATCAGGAAGGCGATAAGAATCTCCTCCAGATGGTCTAGGATTTTCATGGGCATGGTGGCTCCGCGCGCAGGAGGAAGCGCCCGCGTCGAGTGAGCGGGCGCTTGCCGAGGGCTGTGCGTTGGTCTTGCTTGATTGGACCGGGCGGCGGTGCCGCCCGATCAGACGCTCTTGATCACTCGCACTTGGCGGCGTCGGTCTCGGTCTTGATGCTCGCCAGCAGTTCCTTGCCGACGCGCGACGCCATGTCCTCGTGGACCGGCAGCATGGCTTGGCGCCACGACGCGCGCTCGTCCTTGGTCAGCTCGTAGAACTTGGTCTTGCCGGCGGCCTTCATCGCCTCCAGCGCCTTGTCGTTCTCTTCCTGGGCGATGTTGTTGGCGTACTCGGTCGCCTCCTTCATCGCGCCGTCGAGCTGGGTGCGGACGTCGCCCGGCAGGCCGTCCCAGAACTTCTTGTTCACGATGACCGCGTAGCCCAGATAGCCGTGGTCGGAGAGCGTGGCGTGGCTCTGCACCTCGTGCATCTTCTGGGTGTACATGTTGGACGGCGGGTTCTCGGTGCCGTCGACGACGCCGGTCTGCAGCGCCTGATAGACCTCGGAGAAGGCCATCACCTGCGGCAGGGCACCGAGCGCGCGCATCTGCGCGTCCAGCACCTTCGACGACTGGATGCGCATCTTGAGGCCCTTGAAGTCCGCCGTGGCGTGCAGCGGCTTGTTGGCGCTCATGATCTTGAAGCCGTTGTCCCAATAGGCCAGACCGGTGATGCCCTTGTTCTCCAGCTTTTGGAACAGCTGCTTGCCGATCGTGCCGGTGGTGACCTTCACCAAGGCGGCCTTGCACGGGAAGATGTAGGGCAGGTCGAAGATCTCGAATTCCTTGGCGCCCAGCGGGCCGAACTTGGCCAGCGACGGGGCCAGCATCTGCACGGCGCCGAGCTGCAGGGCCTCCAGCTCCTCCTTGTCCTTGTAGAGCTGGCTGTTCGGGTAGACCTCGACCTTCACCTTGCCGGCGGTGCGCTGCTCGGCCAGCTGCTTGAACTTCTCGGCGCCCTTGCCCTTCGGGGTCTCCGGAGCGACGACGTGGCTGAACTTGATGACGATCGGCTCCTGCGCGGTGGCGGCGGTGGCGGCCATCAGGCAGCCGGCGGCGACGGTGGCGCACAGCAGCGAAACGAACTTCATAGGGGTCATCCTCCACTTGTTGTTGGTCAGACTGATGGTCCGGCCTTTGATATTCTTTCATTGTTCGATAATTTCCTCCCCGACGCTATTGTGGAAATCCGTAGCTGTGAACGTGACATATTGGTTGCCGTGCCAACACCTCTCCCGCCCATGACCGGTGGTGCGGCCAGCGCCGCCCATGGCCTCGGCCAGCGCGGCCCGGTGCAGGCCATGCCCATCGTGGCGATGGCGCTGGTCGTCCTTCTGTTCGGCGTCTTCCTGTGGGTGCTCCACCGCAGCGAGCGGGAGGAGGAGACGCTCACCCTCATCAAGGACGTGCTGTGGGTGGAGCAGAATCTCCACTTCCAACTCACCTCCGACGAGGAGAAGCTGCAGTATCTCGCCGAATCGCTGGGGCGCGAGGACACCACACCGGTGAACTACTCGGTGATGGCGCGCCACATCGTGACGGTGAATCCGGCGATCCAGCGCGTGGTGCGGCTGGACCCGCAGGGCCGGCCGGTGCGGTCGGAGCCGCCGGTGGAGGACGGGCCGGCGCTGGACGACGCCTTCGGCCCCAGCCCGCGCGCCGACGCCTTCCTGATCGCCCGCTCCTCGGGCCGCCGGGCCTATTCGGCGCCCTACCGGCTGGGGGCCGCGGACACCGCCTTCGAGATCGTCATCCCGATCTTCCGTGGGCAGGAGTTCGCGGGCGCACTCGCCGGGGTGCTGTCGATCGACGCCCTGCTGACCCATCACGTCCCCTGGTGGTTCGCCCAGCGCTACCAGCTGGAAGTCATCGACCCCTATGGGGCGGTGCTGGGGACCAAGTCGCGCATCGCGATGCCGGAGCCGCGGCGCAGCCACATCGTGCCTTTCGATCCGCCTGGGCACGGCCTGACCCTGGTCGCCACGCTGCATCAGCTCTCCGGCAATCTCGGGCGCAACATCCTGATCGCCGCCATCTTCGCGCTGACCGTTTCGGCCCTGTGGAGCCTGTGGGCGGTGCGCCGCCACATCGCCCGGCGCATCCGGGCGGAGGAGGCCCTGCGCGCCGAGCACGCCTTCCGCAAGGCGATGGAGGACAGCCTGACGGTGGGCATGCGCGCCCGCGATCTGGACGGGCGCATCATCTATGTGAATCCGGCCTTCTGCCGCATGGTCGGCTGGTCGGCGGAGGAGCTGGTGGGGGCCGGGCCGGTCATGCCCTATTGGCTGCCCGAGGATCTGGTCCACACCGAGGAGGTCTTCCGCGCCGTGCTGGCCGGCAACGCGCCGGCCAACGGCTTCGAGCTGCGTTTCCGCCGGGCCAACGGCGAGCGGTTCGACGCGCTGATCTACGAGGCGCCGCTGATCGACGCCAAGGGGCGGCACACCGGCTGGATGGGCTCCGTCCTCGACATCACCGAGCGCAAGCGGGCGGAGGAATTGGCCCGCCAGCAGCAGGAACGGCTTCAGCAGACCGCACGGCTCATCACCATGGGTGAAATGGCCTCGACCCTGGCGCATGAGCTGAACCAGCCGCTGTCCGCCATCGCCAGCTATTGCACCGGCTGCCTCAACCGCCTTCAAGCGGGCAGCATCCGGCCGGACGAGCTGGCGACGGCGCTGGAGAAGCTGTCCGGGCAGGCCAGGCGGGCCGGCCAGATCATCCGGCGGATTCACGACTTCGTGCGCAAAAGCGAACCGAACGTCGCCCCTTGCTGTCTGTCGGAGATGCTGGAGGATTGCGTGGCGCTGATGGAGGCCGATGCCCGCCAGCAGGGGGTGAAGCTGGTGCTGGAGGTGGGGCGCGGCCTGCCGGCGGTGATGGCCGACCGCATCCTGTTGCAGCAGGTGGTGATGAACCTGATGCGCAACGGCATCGAAGCCATGGCGGCGACCCGTCGCGACCGCCGCCGGCTGAGCGTGACGGTGCAGGCGAAGGACGGGGCCGTCCTGACGCGCATCCAGGACCGCGGTTGTGGCATTTCGTCCGAAAATGCGGAAAAACTGTTTTCTCCCTTCTTCACCACCAAGACCGAGGGCATGGGCATGGGCCTGAACATCTGCCGGTCCATCATCGAGCACCACCAGGGGCGCCTGTGGTTCGAGCCCGCGCCGGATGGCGGCACCGTGTTCCTCTTCTCCCTGCCGGTCCTGTCCGAACCGCCGATGACCGGCGTGGCGAATTCCCACAACGAGAGAGCCGCCGATGTGTGAGCCGAAGCTGCACATCGTCGATGACGACGAGGCGATCCGCGACGCCATGGGCTGGCTGTTCCAGTCGCGCAACGTCCCGGTGGCCTCCTGGCCGTCGGCGGAGGCGTTCCTTGCCGACTACGACTCTGCGATGACCGGTTGTCTTCTGCTGGACATCCGCATGGAGGGGATGAGCGGGCTGGAGCTGTTCGACCGGCTGACCGCCATGGGCTGCCGGATGCCCGTGCTGTTCCTGACCGGCCACGGCGACGTGCCCATCGCCGTGTCGGCCTTGAAGAAGGGCGCCCGCGACTTCGTGGAGAAGCCCTTCAACGACAACGACCTCGTCGACCGGGTGATCGAGGCGCTGGCCTTCGACGCCGGGGAGCGGGCGCGGCAGGCCGGGCAGGCCGGCGTGGCCGCCCGGCTGGCGACACTGACCCAGCGCGAACGGCAGGTGATGGGTCTGGTGGTGGCCGGCAAACTGAACAAGGTCATCGCCGACGAGCTGGGAATCAGCATGCGGACCGTCGAGGTGCACCGCGCCCATGTCTTCGAGAAGATGGGGGTCAAGACGGCGGTGGAACTCGCCCGCATTCTCGCGGCGGTGGGGTGAGCGCGGGGGGACGGACAACCGGCGGGCTTGACAGGAGGGCGGATGCGCGCGACCCATTGGAGGGGGAGGCGCGCCGCCTTTCCCTTTCCAGTCCTAACGCCAGTCCGTTTCCGTCAACGGTCGGAGAGTGTCTTGCGACTGCCCTCATCGACGCTTGGTCTGGGGCTCGCCGCCATCGCCCCGCTGCTGCTGTTCCTGGCGGTGGTGGTCTGGATTCTGGATCTCCGGCAGCAGGACGTGCTGGCGGCGGAACTGGCGGCGCAGGCCCGTTCGGTGATGGTTGCCATCGACCGGGACTTGGAAAGCAAGGCCCGTCCTCTTGAACTTCTGGCCGCGCTGAGCCGCAAAACGGTGAACGATCTCGCCTTGCTGAAATCGGAAGCCGCGGAGGCCGTGCGCAGTCAACCCGGCTGGCTGGCGATGGGGCTGGTGGCGGTGGAGGACATGTCCTTCCTGTTCCATACCCAGTACCCGCTGGGCGCGTCCCTGCCGCCGCCGCGTCTGGACGATGTGACGCGGCAGGCGGCCGACCTGCGGCGGATGGTGGTCGGCGGTGTCCTGCCTCCGGGCGGGCCGCCGGGGCGTCCGGCGCTGATCGTCCGCACGCCGATCCTGGACCCGGACAACCCCGCGGAAACACCAGTCCGGCATGTGCTGTCGCTGGCGGTCGGGCTGGACGGGTTGGACGCCGTGCTGCGCGGGTCCGGAATCCCCGCGGCGTGGACGGTGTCGGTCGTCGATCCCGCCATGGTCATCGCTGCGCGGTCCCACGATCCGGATCGGCATGTCGGCCAAAGGGTGAGGGACATGATGGTCCCCCGGCTGATGGGGCAGACTCCGGGGCTGTTTTCGGCAACGACGCGGGAGGGGCACGAGGCGCTGGTTCTCGTTCACCGGTCGCAGCAGACCGGCTGGTCGATCATCGTGGCCGTCCCGTTCGAGCAGATCAGCAGCCAGTTGAACCGGACGCGGACCACCATCCTGGCCGGTGCGGCGGGCGCCGGTCTGGCGACGCTGGTGCTGTCGCTGGTGGTGACGCGCCATGTCCGCCGCCGCCGCCACGCGGAACGCGAGGCCCGCATCGCCCGCGAAGCCATGCTGGCGGAACAGCGCCGCCGGCTGGAGGCCGAGAAGGAGCATGCCGAGGCCGCCAATCTGGCCAAATCCGATTTCCTCGCCAACATGAGCCACGAACTGCGCACGCCGCTGAACGCGATCATCGGCTTCAGCGAGGCTCTGCTGTCCGGCCTGTTCGGCCCGAGCCCGCCGAAGCACCAGGATTACATCGCCAGCATCCACGCCTCCGGCCAGCATCTGCTGTCGCTGGTCAACGACGTGCTGGACATGGCGAAGGTCGAGGCGGGGCGACTTGAACTCTATCCGGAGCCGGTGCGCGTCGCCGTGCTGTTGGGGGAATGCCTGGAGTTGATGGAGGCGCTGGCCGGTCAGAAGGGCGTGCGGGTCGAGAGCGCGCCCGTCGAAACCGGCCTGACGGTGATGGCCGACGCCATCCGTCTGCGGCAGGCCGTGCTGAACCTGCTGTCCAACGCCATCAAGTTCACGCCGGCAGGCGGTTGCGTGCGCGCGGATGCGGTGCGCGACGAGGGGGGCTGCGTGGTTTTGACCGTCGCCGATTCCGGCATCGGCATGTCGCCGGAGGACATCCAGATCGCGTTGGAGCCCTTCCGCCAAGTGAACAGCTACATGACCAAGGCCCATTCCGGCACCGGGCTGGGGCTGCCGCTCGCCAAACGCTTCGTCGAGGCTCATGGCGGGCGGCTGGACCTGTGCAGCGCCCCTGGGGAGGGCACGGTGGTTCGCATCATCCTGCCCGGTGTGCCGCCGGCCGCTCCGGCGGCCGGGCCGGGTGCCGTCATGCTGCTCAAGGCCGAGTAAACCGGCCCGGCCGCCGCGTCAAGCCGCCACGCGCTTCAGGCGGGCTTCCATGCCGTCGAGGCCGTCCGTCAATTCCGCCGCCGCCTGGTCGGCAATCGCCCGGGCGAAGGTCCAGGCGTCATCCGTGGCGATGCGCGCCGCCTCGACGCGAGCGGACAGGCGGTTGTGCTGGCCGCGCAGGGTGTCCAGCGTGCGCTCCAACTCGTCCCGGCTCACGCCCTGGTGACCCTCAAGGCCGAACCGCTCCACCTGCGACCGCAACCGGTCCAGCCGGTCGGCGGTCGCCTGAAGCAGGGTACGGCATTTGGCGTCGTGGGCGTGCCGGTTGCGGCGGCTCATCTCTCGCTCCTCCTTTCGGATCGCTCGGGGTCCTTCAGCCGGATGTCCAGGCGGCGTTCCAGGTTGGCTCTGCGCACCTGCATCGTGTTTTCAAAAGTATGTGCATTGCAAAAATTCATTGCTGCATCGCCTAAATAAGAAAACCAACCGGTTGCCTTTCATAGACATATGAAAAGCAATTCCAGTTCCAGAAGACTTGATTTTTTTTGTGTCCTGTCCAGTCAGGAGCGTTCCGCGCCGCTCCGAATGCTTCGGATTTCTTGAATCCGGTTGGACTCTTTCTGCACGATCGGCTCTGCCCCGTCAAGCGGGTCAGGAGTATAAGTCTATGGCGATTTGTCGCAGCCGAAAGGGAGAGTCTGGTTTACGGAAAGCGGAAAAGAACGGCGCAAATGACCGTTCATTCCCGAAATAGCCCGCGCGGATTCCGGATTAAAAAGGCGCTCTACGGTTATCAGGCGCCGATTGCTGTTCTTCCGCCGCGCGGGACTGCGAGGTGTTGTTGAAGAGACTTGGTGGGGTAGGGGGCGAAGCCCGTCACTCCGCCGCGACGCCGTAGGGGAAGCTTTCTGCGTTGGCCGGCTCCGGCAGCAGGGCTGGCTGCTGCGTTGCGGCGTGGCTCGGGCAGGCTTGGCACTGGTTCGCGCAATGGCTTTGGGCCATCTCCCGCATCATCGGAACGCATTTGCCGCACTGGACCTGACGCTCATAATGCCGGAACACGGAGGCCGGGGTGCGGGCGCCGTTCTCCAGCGCCTTGGTAACCTGCTTGTCGTTCAGCGCGTGGCAGATGCAGACGTACATGGGCCCCCGGCAGCGGTGCATGTTGTGCGGTCTTGCTGGGGGCAATGTGCTGCGACTGAGAATGATTGTCAATTGATCTGAATCATGACAGCCAAATTTGAGCGGATTGCGGCGGAATGTCACAGCCCAAGCGAACGGGGGATGCGGCTACCTCGGAAGTCGATGCCTTTCTTCAAGCGGTGGGAGGATACGGTGCTGCGAATGGGGTGGCTGCCGATCGCCGGGGTCGCGATCCTCTGGGCTGGTGCTGCCGCGGCCGAGGTGGGCATGCGCGCGCTGGCCTTCACCGATCCGGCGGACGGCGGCATGGCCCGCGCGGTGGTCTGGTATCCGACGGACGCGCCGGAAACGCCGGTGCGGCGCGGCCCCTTCAGGTTCCAGGTGGCGGAGGGCGGGCCGGTGGCCGAGGGGAGCCACCCGCTGGTGGTCGTGTCCCACGGGTCTGGGGGGAGCGCCTTCGGCCACGCGGACACCGCCATGGCTCTGGCCCGGCGGGGCTACGTGGTCGCGGCGGTTCATCACCGGGGCAACGCCTTCGACGACGACCGGGACGCCGGCACCGAGCGGATGTGGCGCAAGCGCCCGGCCCAGCTGTCCGCCACACTCGATCACCTCCTGGCAGAACCGGAGCTGGCCGACCGCCTCGACGGCGAACGCGTCGGCGCCCTCGGCTTCTCGGCGGGCGGATACACGGTTCTGGTGGCCGCCGGCGGGGTGGCGGAGCTGGGGCGCATCGCCGCCCATTGCCGAACCCCGCCCGCCGGTGAGCGTTTCTGCCATCTCGGGAACGAGGAGACGCAGGCCCGCATCGAGGCGCGCGACCCGCGCATCCGTGCCGCCGTCCTGATGGCGCCGGTCGGCGTTCCCTTCTCCAAGGACGGCCTCGCCGGGGTGACGATCCCCATCCGCCTGTACCGGGCGGAACGGGACGAGCAGATCGCGGCTTCCCAGGTCGAGGGCCTGCGTGACCGGTTGCCCGTGCCACCCGAATACGAGGTCGTGCGCGACGCCGGGCACTTCGCCTTCCTGATGCCCTTTCCGGCCGCCATCGCGGCGGAGGTCGGACCGCCCGCCTGGGACCCGCCGGGCTTCGACCGGACGGCCTTCCACGAGCGACTGAACGCGGAGATCGCCGATTTCTTCGACCGCGCTCTTGCAATCGAACGCCAGGGGCGCTAGCCCCTCGGCATGAGCGACTCATCCGACACTTCGCCCGCCCGCCCGACCCCGGCGCAGACCCCACTGGGGCAGACCATCTATCTGGCGCCCGAAGGCTTTGTTCAGGACCTCGTGGCCGAACTGGGCGACGTGGCGGCGGTGGAGGACCGGCTGGTCTTCGCCGACGGGCCGGCGCGTCCGGCGGCCTGGGCGCAGAACATCTGGTACGACCCGGTGCGGATCGAGTTCGCGTCGATCAAGGAGGGCGCGCGGGCGCTCCGCTCCATCCAACGCAACTGGGCGCTCTGGACGCTGCGCCATCACCGCCGGGCCAGCCTGATCCAGGAGAACCTGCCCCACGTCTCGGCCAAGCCGGTGGTCTTCCCGTCGCCGCTGCCGACCGCCCCGCTGGGCTCCTGGACGCTGCTGGACGAGAACACCATCGTCGCGGCGGCGCGCTGTTCCAGCCCCTACCGCCATGGCGAGGTCACCTTCATCGAGAACCGGACGGTGCCGCCCAACCGCGCCTATCTGAAGCTGTGGGAAGCGCTGACCCTGTTCGGCGAACAGCCGGGGCCGGGCGACCGCTGCATCGACCTCGGCGCCTGCCCCGGCGGCTGGAGCTGGGTGCTGCACGAGCTGGGCGCCAGCGTGGTCAGCGTCGACAAGGCGCCACTCGACCCGGCCATCGCCGCCCTGCCGCGCATCGAGTTCCGCCAGGAAAGCGCCTTCGGCCTGAAGCCGCAGGACGTCGGGCCGGTGGATTGGCTGTGCTGCGACGTGATCTGCTACCCCACGCGTCTGCTGCGGCTGGTGAACCAGTGGATGGAGAGCGGGCTGGCCAAGCGCTTCATCTGCACGCTGAAGTTCCAAGCCGAGACCGACCACGAGACGGCCCGCGCCTTCGCCGCAATCCCCGGCGGGCGGGTGCTGCACCTGAACCACAACAAGCACGAGCTGACCTGGATGTGGCCGGCGGCTCCCGTCTGAATGCGGCTACGCCCGGCGCAGGGCCAGTTCCAGCGCCGGCTTGAGGATCGAGGCAGCGCCGTAGCCGATCTCCACCACCTCCTCCGCGCGGTCGAACTCCAGGATGCCGATGTGGGCGAGGCGCGGCGCGATCAGCACGTCAGGCGGCTCGCCGGCCAGGCGGGAACGGGTGATGCGGTCCTGCATGATGTCGATGGACCCGGCCATCACGTCCATCACGTTGGGCGGCACGTCGGAGGCCGGGGCGCGCGTCAGTTGGTCGGCGAGGAAGCGCGTGCGCGCCGCCGGACGCCGTCCCATCCAGGAGGCGATCTGCGAGGTCAGGGTGGAGAAGACGGGCGAGGTCGCGTCCCCCGCCGGGGCCATCGCCACCTCCGGCACGGGCTGGGCCTGCTGCATCCGGGCCTCCTGCATCTGAGACGCCTGCATCTGGGCCGGCTTCGCCTCCGCCGCCTTGCGCAGCTTGGCGGCGCCGCGACCGGAGGGGCGGCTCAGCGGCGACAGCTCGCTGTTCAGGTTGACCGCGATCACCACGTCCGCGCCCAGCGCGCGGCAGAGCGACACCGGCACCGGGTTGACCAGCGCGCCGTCCACCAGCCAATGGTCGTCGCGCCGCACCGCCGGGAACAGGCCGGGCATGGCAGCCGACGCCTGAACCGCGCTGAGCATCGGCCCGTCGCGCAGCCAGATCTCCCGACCGGTGCTGAGGTCGGTGGCGACCGCGGCGAAGGGCTTGCGCAGCTGATCGATGGTGACTTCGGTGCGATGGTTGCGGAAGCGGTCGAAGGTGCGGTCGGCGGCCAGCAGCCCGCCGCGGCGGAAGGTCAGGTCGATGATGCCGAGCATGCCGAGCCAGCCCATGCTCTGCGCCCAGGCCTGCAACTCGTCCAGCTGGTCCGTCAGGTAGGCCGCGCCGACCACCGCGCCGATGGAGGTTCCGCAGATCACGTCGGGCTCGACCCCGATCTCCTCCAGCGCGCGCAGAACGCCGATGTGCGCCCAGCCGCGCGCCGCCCCGCTGCCGAGGGCCAGTCCGATCTTCAGTCCGCTCACCGCCAGCACCTCATGTCTTGTGGGCTTGGTCAGGCTTGTCCGGCGCCGACGCGTCGATGGGTGTCCAAAGGGATTTGGGGCATCGGACCGTCGGTGGAAACCCTTCCATCCGGGGGACGCGGGACGCGCCAGGGGGCCTCCTCATGGGGGATGCCGAAAATTGTACCCGCTTTTGCCCTCTATTTGACTTGCATCAGTTTTTCTTCCGATTACCTGTGGCATTGCGATGGATGAAAGAGTTTCCGGGCGACGTTAACCAAACATCAACTGGAAGCGTCCAATGTCGCTCTCAACACGGACAGTCAGGGATGGCGGAGGTTGCCATGGCCCAGGATCTCAAGAGTTTCAAAAAGGATTGGCAGCGCTGGTCGGCGGCGGAGAAGCTGACGGCGGTGGCCATTCTGATCGCCGCCGCGGTCGCGCTGGGCGGCCCGGTGACCATTCTGTTCTGATTTGCTCCGGGTGACCAGCGTATCCCGTCCCCTCACAGGAGGGAGGCGAGGGCCGCGATCCCGAACACTCCCAGGACCGCACCCGAGACGCGGTTGATCCACAGCATGGCGGCGGGCGTGACCCGGCGCCGGAACGCCCCGACCGAGGCGCTGAGCCCCAACCACCACATCGCCGACCCGGTGAAGACGCCCGCGACGAGCAGGGCGGCCACGCCGGTGCTGCTCCCGTCCCCCGCCGACACGCCCAGCCCGCCGAACACCGCGGCGAAGCTGAGGATCGTCGCCGGGTTGGCCAGCGTCAGCGCGAAGGTGGAGGCGTAGGCCCCGGCCAGACCGCCGCCGCCGCGGGCGTCCGCGGCGCGCTCCGCCGGACGGGCGCGCAGGGTGCTCCAGCCCAGCCACAGCAGCATCAGTCCGCCGACCAGCTTCAGCGCCACCTGCGCGCCCAGCAGCGCGTCGGTGACCAGAACCACCCCGAAGCCGGCGATGGCGCCATAGACCGCGTCCGCGCTGGCGGCACCCAGCCCGCTGACGAAGCCATGCGCCGGCCCGTCGGCCAGGGTGCGCCGGATGCACAGAAGCCCGATCGGTCCGACCGGGGCGGCGATGCTGAATCCGATGATCAGGCCCTTCAGCAGGGCGGGCAGCGTCTCCATGGCGGATGCTCCGGGTGGGTCAGTCTGAATCGATGGGAAGGATCGGCGTTTCCTTGACCGAGGAGAGCGCGATCACGGTGTGGGAGCGCACGACGCCGGGCAGGGCCTTCAGCCGGTCGGACAGGAAGCGCTCCAGCGCCTCCGTGTCAGCTACCCGCACCTTAAGCAGATAGGACCAGTCCCCGGTGACGTGGTGGCACTCCTGGACCGCCGGCGTGGCGCGCATGGCGTCTCGGAAGGGCGCGTCATGCTCCGGACGGTCGAGCAGCACATCGACGAAGGCCAGCACGTCCAGCCCGGCGGCCTTGGGGGACAGCCGCGCCCCCCAACCCTGGATCACGCCGTTGGCCTGCAGCTTCTTCAGCCGCTCGTTCACGGCGGACACCGAGAGTCCGGCCGCCGTTCCGATGTCGGCGTAGGAAGCGCGTCCGTCCTGCTGGATGTGCGCGATGATTCTGCGGTCTGTATCGTCCATGACAGCAATAATTGCTGAAGTAACAGGGTATGGCAATGTCAATTTTCTGATCAACCGCCCATCCGGCGGAAATCCGGTTTGCCGGCGCCGCAGCGTGGGCAGAACCAGTCCGCCGGCAAATCCTGGAAGGCGGTGCCCGCCGGCGCGCCGTGCTCCGGGTCGCCGTCGCGGGGGTGATACTCGTAGCCGGGGCAGTCGCCGCCGCCGCACCTCCAGATTTCGGACAGGCGCGGGTCCTCGGCCCGCGTGGGGCGGACGAACAGGGCGAGGATGGCGGCGGGAATCAGGCGCAAGGCGCCACGCCGCTGAAAGGGGCGGAGAAGGGTGGGCATGGCGGACCGTCCGGCGGATCGAGGTGCCGCACTATGCCCCGGGATCCTTTGCGGGATGATGACGGTCGTGGAGCGTAGGGAAACGAAGGGAAGCGGGTCAGCGCCGCCGCGGCGCCTTGCCCTTGAAATGGGCGCGCTGGAGCTTCGCGCCGGCCAGATCCGCGCCGTCCAGATCGGCGTTCTCCAGATCGGCGTCGGTCAGGTTGGCCTGGACCATGCGGGAATCGGTCAGCATGGCCTGCCGCAGATCGGCGCCCATCAGATTGGCGGCCCAGGAGCGGCCCGTGGGCCGTCCGCTGGGGTCCTTGATCTCCGCCGGGCCGAGGTTGACCCGTGTCAGGTCGGCCCCGGTCAGCCGGGCGAAGCTGAGGTTAGCGCCGGACAGGTCGGCGCCCATCAGGTTCGCGTGTTCCAGGTTGGCCCCGGACAGGTCGGCCATCATCAGCCGGGCGCCGGTGAGCGCTGCGTCGGACAGGTTGGCGCCGCGCAGCGAGGCCGCGCTCAGATTGACGCCGCGCAGGTCGGCGCGGCTGAGGTCGGTGCCGTCCAACTCGGCGCGCTCCCCGCGCTGGCCGACGCTGTCGATCCAGCGCTCGTGGTCGAAGATCGCCCGCTGGATTTCCGAGCCCATGCTGTCGATCGGGCGGGTCAGGCAGGCGGAGCCGAGCTTGGCCTGCGAAAGATCGCAATCGACCATCCGCGTGCCGACCAGATCGGCGTTGTCGAAGGTGCAGCCGTCCAGCAGGGCGCCGGTCAGGTTGGCCCCGTTAAGCCGCGCTCCGGACAGGTTGGCGTCGGTCAGCACCGCGCCGGTCAGGTCGGCGTTCTGAAGCACCGCCCCGCACAGGTCGGCTTCCGTCAGGTTGGCGCCGGCCAGCACCGCGCCGGTCAGATCTGTTGGGATTCCGCCCTCCACCGTAACGCCGCCCTGAAGGCGGGCCAGGGCGGTCCGGTGGGTCTGCCGGGTGGACTCGGCGTCCTGGGCATCCGGACCGGTGCCGCGGCGGGCGCAGCCCCCCGGTTCCAGCGTGCCCGCGCGCAGGTCCGCGTCGCGCAGATTGGCGTTCGAGAAGTCGGCGGAACGCAGCCGGGCGCCGCGCAAATCCGTCTGCATCAGATTGGCGCGGGTGATGTCCGCGTCGCGCAGGTCCACGCCGAACAGGTCGGCGCCAGCAAGGTTGGTGCCGCTGAGCCGGCAGCGCGCCAGTTTCGCCCCGACCAGCCGCGCGCCGCGCAGGTCGCGCTGCGACAGGTCGGCGCCCTCCAGGTCCGCCAGCGCCAGATTGGCGCGCGCGCCGCCCGGTTGCCCCTTGATCCAGCGGGCATGCCGGTCCAGAACCTCGGCCAGTTGATCGGGCCGAAGATAGGAGTGGGCCGGCGCGGGGGCTGTGGCGACGGGGGGCACGGGCAGCAATCTGTCGGGGGCTGTTCTCACTACCCAAACTATGGAGGTAGATTCCTTACCGAAGACTAAACGGTAAAAGCCATGGCAATACCTCTTATGGTTGCTGTTTTTTACCCTGCCCTTGTCACGATCGATTCCGGGGGCACGGGGGCATGGCGAATCAGGGGGCGAATCGGAAATGCGAGCCGTTGTGTTTCACCCTTGTAACGTGGTGCCCTGCCTTGCCGACGCGCGCATGGCCGCCCTGGCAAGTTCAGGAAATACGGGCCTTTTAAAGACGTTAACCATTGGTTTCTTGACAGAAGCGGGGGCTCTGCCGCCAAAAGTCATCGGACAAAAAGGGGGTGCTCTATGCGCCGCCCCGTTCGGGACCCCATGGAGGCATGATGACCGAGGCCAAATTCCAACCGACCCCAGCTGCCACGCTCGGCCGGAGGGAACTGTTGCGCATCGGTCTGGCGACGGCCGCCGCCGGGATGGTGATGGTGCCGGAGGTATCGGAGGCGGCGTTGCGCGCCCCACCGCGGCAATTGGTCCTGCTCAATCTTCACACCGGCGAGCGGGTGCGGGCGGAATACTGGTCCAAGGGCCGTTACCAGCGCGACGGCCTGCGCGAGATCAACCACCTGCTGCGTGACCACCGCACCGGTGCCGTGCATCCCATCGACCCGAAGCTTCTGGATTTGCTGCACGCGCTGACCCGAAAGGTCGGCGGCAAGACGCCGGTGCACATCATTTCCGGCTACCGCTCCCCCGAGTCCAACGCCTGGCTGCGTGAACAGGATGGCAGCGGCGTCGCCCAGAACAGCTTCCACATGCAGGGCAAGGCCATCGACCTGCGAGTGCCCGGCTTGCCGCTGCGCACGCTGCAGCGCGCGGCGCTCAGCCTGCGCGGGGGCGGGGTGGGCTATTACCCGGACAGCAACTTCGTTCATGTCGATGTCGGTCCGAAGCGCCACTGGGCAGGGTGACCGGCGTGCCGAGTGGAAGCAGAAAAGCCCCCGTCGCTTGGACGGGGGCTTTTTCTTTGACTGGACCTTCCTTGTCCGGCCCTTGTCCGGCCCGCCTTATTCGACGGTGACCGACTTGGCGAGGTTGCGCGGTTGGTCGACGTCGGTGCCCTTCAGCACGGCGACATGGTAGGCCAGCAGCTGCACCGGGATGGCGTAGAGCAGCGGGGCGACCAGCGGGTCGCAGGCCGGAAGCTCCAGCGACCAGCGGACCTTGTCAGACAGCTTGTCGATGCCCTTCTTGTCGGCGATCAGCAGCACCTTGCCCGACCGCGCGCAGACCTCCTGGACGTTGGACACGGTCTTTTCGAACAGGTTGTCCGACGGCACCAGGACGATCACCGGAACGCTCTCGTCGATCAGCGCGATGGGGCCGTGCTTCAGCTCACCCGCCGCGTAACCTTCGGCGTGGATGTAGCTGATTTCCTTCAGCTTCAGCGCGCCTTCCAGAGCCAGCGGGTACATGGCGCCGCGGCCCAGATACAGAACGTCGCGGGCCTCCGCGACCTCCTGGGCCAGTTCGTGCAGGCGTTCGTCGTGGGCCAGCACGTCGGCGGCACGGGCGGGCACCTCGCGCAGGGCCTGGGCGATCTGCTGCATCCGCTCCGCCGGGATGACGCCGCGGGCGTGGCCGACCGTGACCGCCAGACAGGCCAGTGTGGTCAGCTGCGTCGTGAAGGCCTTGGTCGAGGCGACGCCGATCTCCGGACCGGCCATCGTGTAGAGCACCGCGTCGGATTCGCGCGCGATGGTGCTTTCCGGCACGTTGACGATGGACAGGATCTTCTGGCCCTGGCGCTTGCAGTAGCGCAGCGCCTCCAGCGTATCCAGCGTCTCGCCCGACTGGCTGATGAACAGCGCCACGCCGCCCTCGGGCAGCGGCGCCTCGCGGTAGCGGAACTCCGAGGCGATGTCGACCTCGACCGGCAGGCGGGCCAGCGTCTCGAACCAGTATTTCGCGACAACGCCGGCGTAATAGGCGGTGCCGCAGGCGACGATGGTCAGCTTCGTCGCCTTGGCGATGTCGAAGCTGGTCTCCGGCAGGGTGACGCGGCCGGTCTCGGGATTGATGTAGGCGTTCAGCGTGTCGCCGATGACCTGCGGCTGCTCGTAGATCTCCTTGAGCATGTAGTGCCGGTAGCCGTCCTTGCCGATCAGCGCGCCGGACAGGGCGGTGGTCTTGACCGGACGCTCGACCACCGCGTCGGTGGCGTCGTGGATCACGGCGGCGGTGCGGGTCAACTCCACCCAGTCGCCGTCCTCCAGATAGCAGATGCGGTTGGTCAGCGGCGCCAGCGCGAAGGCGTCGGAGGCGAAATACATCTCCCCCTCGCCGTAGCCGACGGCCAGCGGCGTGCCGTGGCGGGCGCCGATCAGCATGTCCTCCTGGCCGGAGAACAGCAGCACCAGCGAGAAGGCGCCGGTGAAGCGCTTGAAGGAGGCGGCGGCGGCCTCGACCGGACCCAGCCCTTCCTTCTCCATGTAATAGGTGACGAGGTGGGCGATGACCTCGGTGTCGGTGGCGCTTTCGAAGACGCAGCCGTGCTCGATCAGCTCGGTCTTCAGCTCCTGGTAATTCTCGATGATGCCGTTGTGCACCACGGCCACGCGGTGGGTGGCGTGCGGGTGGGCGTTGTTCTCGGTCGGGCCGCCATGGGTGGCCCAGCGGGTGTGGCCGATGCCGATCACGCCCGGCAGCGGCGCCTCGCGCAGCTTGGCGTCGAGGTTGATCAGCTTGCCCTCGGCGCGGCGGCGCTCGATGCCGCCCTTGACCAGCGTGGCGACGCCGGCGCTGTCGTAACCACGGTATTCGAGGCGGCGGAGACCCTCGACGAGACGGGGGGCCGCGTCATGCGTGCCGATGATGCCGATGATGCCACACATGAACCTGCAACTCCTGAATGATGGCCGGGGCCGGGTGAACGGTCAACCGGGGCAATCTTACGCCTTTTTCGCTTTCTCGTTTTGCTTCCGTTCGCGGAAACGCTTGGCCCAGCCGGTGTAAGCCTGCTGGCGTCCGCGGGCCACGACCAGCGCGTCGCCCTCCACGTCGGTGGTGACCACGCTGCCCGCCCCGACGATCGCGCCGTCGCCCACCCGGACCGGGGCCACCAGCGCGGTGTTGGAGCCGATGAAGGCCCCGGCGCCGATGTCGGTGTGG
Organism: Azospirillum himalayense; assembly: GCF_042657465.1. Lineage (NCBI taxonomy): Bacteria > Pseudomonadati > Pseudomonadota > Alphaproteobacteria > Rhodospirillales > Azospirillaceae > Azospirillum > Azospirillum himalayense. The sequence continues at coordinate 114,241 of NZ_JBHSLC010000005.1, forward strand.
CTCTTGGCGTAGCCGTCGTAGTTGCAGGTGATGGTCCCGGCGCCGATGTTGGCCTTCGCCCCCACCCGCGCGTCGCCGATGTAGGTCAGGTGGTTGACCTTGGCGCCGGCCTCGATCTTCGCGTTCTTGATCTCGACGAAGTTGCCGATGTGGGCGTCCGGGCCGATCTCCGCCCCCGGGCGCAGGCGGGCGTAGGGACCGACCTGGGCGCCGCTGTCCACCCGCACCTGCTCCAGATGGCTGAAGGCCTTGATCTCCACCCGGTCGGCGACGACCACGCCGGGGCCGAACACCACGTGCGGGCCGACGATCACGTCGCGGCCGAGGCGGGTGTCCACGCAGAAGGTGACGCTGTCCGGGTCGGTCAGGGTGGCGCCGTTGTCCATGGCGGCCTTGCGCAGGCGGCGCTGGATCAGCTTCTCCACCTCCGACAGTTCGGCGCGGGAGTTCACACCGACGACCTCCGCCGGGGCGGCCTCCACCACCGCGCAGGCCATGCCGTTGCTGCGGGCGATCTGCACCACGTCGGTGAGGTAGTATTCGCTCTTGGCGTTGCTGTTGCCGATGCGGCTGATGAGGTCGAACATCCGCGCCCCGTCGAAGGCCATCAGCCCGGCGTTGCACAGGGTGACCTGGCGCTCCTCCTCCGAGGCGTCGAGATACTCGACGATCTTCTCCAGCCCGCCGCGGGCGTTCAGGATCAGGCGGCCGTAGGCGCCGGGATCGTCGGGGCGCATGCCCAGGACGACGACCGCCGGGTCGCTCGGCTGGCGCCGCGCGGCGACCATGGCACGCAGCGTGTCGGGCGTGACCAGCGGCGTGTCGCCGTAGAGCACCACCACGTCCCCGTCGAAGCCCTCCAGCAGGCCGAAGGCGGCGCGCACGGCGTCGGCGGTGCCGCGCTGCTCGTGCTGGACGGCGGTGGGGTAGGGGGCGACGGCGTCGGCCACATTGTCCATGCCGGGGCCGACCACCACGACCACATGGTCGGGGTCAAGCGCCCTCACCGCGGACAGGACATGGCCGACCATCGGCTGGCCGGCGACGCGGTGCAGGACCTTTGGCAGGTCCGACTTCATGCGGGTGCCTTTGCCGGCGGCAAGAATGACGCAGGCGAGCGGGCGGTGCGGAGTCATCGGATATCCCTGCAGTATTGGAAACGGGTTATGGCGGACGGGCGGAAAAGCATGCGCATCAATATCCGGACAAAACGTCTGTCTTCAGTTATTCAGTGCCACATCCGGTCCCGGGACCCCAAGTCAACTTTTGTGTCAATCTGACATACACAAATCGCGGCCCGAGGGTGTACGCACCCCGCGCCGCCGGCGCCGAAGGGCCTATGCCGGCGGTGGATTGCGGGAACAGGGGCTCGCCGCCGGGGGAAGGCCGTGCTATCGAAAGGGGTATCCGCCCGTCTTCGACTTGCCATGGGACTTCCGCCGATGTCTGCCGCGCCCGCTGCCATTCCCTTCTCCGTGGTCGTCTTCGACCTGGACGGCACGCTGATCGACAGCGCGCGGGACATGACCCGGGTCCTGAACCGCACCCTGTCCCGTTTCGCGCGGCTCTCCCTTACGGAGGAGCAGGTGCGCGGCATGGTGGGTGACGGGTCGGCCGCCCTCGTCCGGCAGGCCTTCGCGGCGACCGGTGACGCCCTGACCGAGGATGCTCTGAGGACGGCCCTGGCCGACTATCTCGACGCCTATTTCCAGGACGACGAACCCCCGGTGCTCTATCCCGGCGTGCCGGAAACCCTGGCGGTGCTGGCGGACAGTGGCGTCAGGCTGGGGCTGTGCACCAACAAGCCGGAGCGGATCACCCGGAAATTGCTGGACGCGCTGGGCCTGTCGCCGTTGTTCGGCGCGCTGGCCGGCGGCGACACGCTGCCGGTGAAGAAGCCCGACGGGCGCCATCTGTCCTGGGTGGTCGAGGCGCTGGGCGGCGGCGGCGCCGCGATGGTGGGGGACAACCGCAACGACGTTAAGGCCGCCCGCGCCGCCGGGGTGCCGGTCGTCGCAATGACCTACGGTTATCCCCGCATGCCGGTGCAGGAGTTGGGCGCCGACATCCTGCTCGACCGCATCGCCGACCTCCCGGACGCCCTGCGGCGGCTGGGCGCCTGAGCGGGGGAGGCGGGTTGCCAGAGGCAGCGGCGGCTTCGCCGTAGGTCTCCTTCTTGTCATGGTTAACGAGAGATTAACGGTGGCTAACAAAAGGTAAATGTTGTTGGATGGGTGCATCGAATGGTGGTGAGCGAAGGAGACACCCGATGGCCCAGATCCTTGCCTTCCCCGGTAAGACCCAGACCGGCAACACCCTCTCCGCCGACGCTCTGTCCATCGAGGGCCACAACGCGGCCCGCACTCCGGCCAACAGCCAGATCGATTCGGCCACCGCCGACTTCGACCGCATGATGGCCCACCACAGCGACCTCCAGCGCAAGATGGCCGAATTCAACCGCCTGTGCGAGCAGGCGCTGGCCGAGCGGCCGATGGCCGAACTGCTCTACCATCCCACCGCCTGCAGCGGCAGCGTCGGGCGCGCCTGATTCGTCAACGCGGGGCGACGGGACGCTCCGCCGTCTGGTCGGTCTTTCGTGCGGCGATCAGATGGACGACCACCCCGCCGAATCCGCTGTCGGTCTCCAGCCGGACGGGCAGGGGCGGGCCGGCCCCCTCCACCGGGGCGATCCACAGATCGACGGGCGGGCGTTCCTCGCGGTTTCCACCACGCTGCCAGAAGGCTTGGCGCGGCGTGCGCTCGTAGCCGGCGATCGGCTTGTGGGACACCCGGCATTGCCGCGCCGCTCCCGAGAACACCGAATGGCGCGACGTCCCGACCATGGTCATCCCCCGGTCCGTGAACATCATGTCATAGCGGCGGCGCCCGTCATAAATGGGCACCGTGCGCTGGCATCCCTCGCCGTGGAGCGCGGCCAGCAGCATGTCCACGACGCCGCTCAACGGATCGCGGGTCTGCCGGGTGAGGTTCTCGGGGACGGGGTCGCGGTCCTCCTCCTCCGGGGGCGGGGACACCTGCGTACGTACGCTCCCGTCCGGACCGTAGTCCAGGGTGACGGTTCGTGGGGAACCGCGCAGGACGCCGGTCTGGGTGTGGCGGATCGGGGCGATGCCGTCGGGCCGCACCGTGCCGACGCTCAGCGATTGGGTTTCCCAGGGAAACAGGCGTCCCAGGAATCCGTCCGTTCCGGCGTTGACCTGAACGCTGTAGCGGCCCTCGGTCAGGGTCAGTTCCGCCCGCGCGTCGAGCACGGCCACACCCCCGACATGGACACGGTAGTCCAGTTGCCAGCGCTGCGCCAGGGCGGGCAGGGGGAAGAGCCCTGCGAACGCCGCGCACATTCCCGCGATGAGGCCGGCGACGAGGGCGGGCGAGGGACGCTGGGCGGGAAGCGCGGTCCGGTGCGTCATGTCCATTGGCTCATCGGGGCTCCGGGCGGAAGGGCTTCTTTGATATTGGTGTGAAACAGGTGCTTGACAGGAGGGGACGGGGCCTTTAGAAACCCGCCTCACCGCAGCGGCGGCAACGACGCGACAGCGAAACGAGCCTGATGCCGACGCGGTTTTACTGGGATGGGCGCATAGCTCAGCGGGAGAGCACACCCTTCACACGGGTGGGGTCGTAGGTTCAATCCCTACTGCGCCCACCATCCCAAAGTCCGGTGGTTCATGGACTTTGCGGATGGTACCATCCCCTTCACCACAAGGGCCGGTCAAGATCGGGGTCCGTCGGGCCTCGCGTTGTCGTCTCTGTGGTGCGTCAGCGGTTGTTTCTTTGGGATGGGCGCATAGCTCAGCGGGAGAGCACACCCTTCACACGGGTGGGGTCGTAGGTTCAATCCCTACTGCGCCCACCATCCCAAACACCGCCTCATTTCCGAGACATCTTTGGAATTCGCCAGAAACAAGCCGCCGCTCCGGGTGTGCGGCCATGTTCTGCTGCGTGAGTACAACAAAAACTCCTTGCTCAATCGTGCGTGCCTTTTTGAGACGAACGCCATCGCAGTTGATTCAGATCAGCTACAGCGCGTGGTGTTTTCGTCTATCGCTTCCAACATCCGATTTGCTCAATCATCTGGAAGCAGTGACATGGAAGATACGCGCGTGACCCTTCTCGCCCTCGGCCTGCTGGTCGTGGCGCTCGTCGTGATCCTCGGTTCGGTGGTGCTGTCTCCGGCCACCCTGGTCCTCCTGGCCACGCTCGGCGCCTGGGTGAACCTGACCTATCTGGTCGCCGTCACGCTGATGCGTTGACCGAGTCCGCGGGCGGGAGACCGTGCGGTCCGACCCGCCCGCAGGATGGAAAAATTTCAAATTCGGGCTCGCCCGGTTAATTCCATGACTGGACAGCGCCGATCCGGCGGTTTATCCCAGCGCCGTTTATGACGCCTGTGGAGCACCCGCCATGACCTCCCTCGCCGCCGCTCGCCTGCCGGAGTCGGAACAGCCCCTGCCGGTCGTCCGCAGCGTGGACGATCTCCGCGCCCAGGTCGCCGCCTGGCACCGCGACGGCAAGACAGTGGCCCTGGTGCCGACCATGGGCGCGCTGCACGACGGCCATCTTGCTTTGGTGCGCCGTGCGCGGGAACTGGCCGACCAGGTGGTCGCCAGCGTCTTCGTCAACCCGACCCAGTTCGCCCCGCACGAGGACTTCGACCGCTACCCGCGCGACGAGGCCGGAGATTCGCGCAAGCTTGCCTCGGCGGGCTGCCATCTGCTCTACGCCCCCACGGTACGCGCGATGTATCCGGAGGGCTTCGCCACGGCCATTTCGGTCGGCGGCCCGGCGGAGGGGCTGTGCGGCACCTTCCGGCCGCAGATGTTCGGCGGCGTCGCCCTGGTGGTGACCAAGCTGTTCCTTCAGGCCCAGCCCGACGTGGCGGTGTTCGGGGAGAAGGATTACCAGCAGCTCATGGTCATCCGCCGCTTCGCCCGCGATCTCGACATCCCGGTGCGGGTGGAGGGGCTGCCGACGGTGCGCGAGGCCGACGGGCTCGCCATGTCCTCGCGCAACGCCTATCTGTCCGCCGACGAGCGCGCCCGCGCGCCGGAATTGAACCGTGCGCTTCTCGACGCCTCGTCGGCACTGGCCGGCGGCGCGGAGGCCGCCACGGTCTTGGAGACGGTGCGGGCGCGCATCACCGCCGCCGGGTTCGGTTCCATCGACTATGTCGAGCTGCGCGACGCCGACACGCTGGTGCCGGTGACCCGCGTGGAGCGTCCGGCGCGCCTACTGGCCGCCGCCTGGATGGGCAAGGCCCGACTGATCGACAACGTCCCGGTCCTTCCGGCGTAACAGCCGGCGTTCCATCCCCGGTCCGCACGCCTGCCTCCGCCACGGGAAGGATCGCAGAGCGGGCGCGGTGTCCTATACTCTCTGGCGACCGCGCTGTTGCGCGCAAGAACCAAGGGAAGGAAGGCACCATGCCGTATGATTCCGTGGACACCGCCCGTCGTCTCGGGTTGAAGGACGCCGAACTGCTGCGATTCCAGGGCTTTGTCGATGGCCGGTGGATCGACGCCGACAGCGGCAAGACCGTGGAGGTGACCAACCCCGCCGACGGCAACGTCCTGGGCAGCGTGCCGATGATGGGCGCGGACGAGACGCGCCGGGCCATCGACGCCGCCGAACGGGCTTGGCCGGCTTGGCGCGCCCTGACCGCGAAGGAGCGCGCGAAGACCCTGCGGACGTGGTTCGACCTGATGATGGCGAACCAGGAGGATATCGCCCGCATCATGACGGCGGAGCAGGGCAAGCCGCTGGCCGAGGCGCGGGGCGAGGTGGCCTACGCCGCGTCCTTCATCGAATGGTTCGCCGAGGAGGGCAAGCGCGTCTACGGCGACACCATCCCGCAGCATCTGCCGGGCCGCCGCATCGTCGTGACGAAGGAGCCGATCGGCGTCACTGCCGCCATCACGCCGTGGAACTTCCCGGCGGCGATGATCACCCGCAAGGCTGGCCCGGCGCTGGCCGCCGGCTGTCCGATGGTCATCAAGCCGGCAACCGCCACCCCGCTGACCGCGCTCGCCATGGCGGTGCTGGCGGAACGGGCGGGCATCCCGGCGGGCATCCTCAGCGTCGTCACCGGCTCCGCCCGCGCCATCGGCGGCGAGATGACCGGCAACCCGACGGTGCGCAAGCTGACCTTCACCGGCTCCACCGAGATCGGCAAGGAGCTGATGGCCCAATGCGCGGGCACGGTGAAGAAGGTGTCGCTGGAGCTGGGCGGCAACGCGCCCTTCCTGGTCTTCAACGACGCCGACCTCGACGAGGCGGTGAAGGGCGCCATCGCGTCCAAGTACCGCAACACCGGCCAGACCTGCGTCTGCGCGAACCGGTTGCTGGTGCAGTCCGGAGTCTACGACGCCTTCGCGGCCAAGCTGGCCGAGGCGGTGAAGGCGCTGAAGGTCGGCCCCGGCCTGACCACCGAGGGGGCGCAGCAGGGGCCGCTGATCGACATGGCCGCGGTGGAGAAGGTCGAGGACCACATCCGCGACGCCACGGAGAAGGGCGCCCGCGTGGTGCTGGGCGGCAAGCGGCACGAGCTGGGCGGCAGCTTCTTCGAGCCGACCATCCTCGCCGACGTGACCCCGGCGATGAAGGTGGCCCGCGAGGAGACCTTCGGCCCGGTCGCCCCGCTGTTCCGCTTCGAGACGGAGGAGGAGGCCGTGCGCATGGCCAACGCCACGGAATTCGGTCTGGCCGCCTACTTCTACAGCCGCGACATCGGGCGCGTCTGGCGGGTGGCGGAGGCGCTGGAATACGGCATCGTCGGCATCAACGAGGGCATCATCTCCACCGAGGTCGCCCCCTTCGGCGGCATGAAGGAGAGCGGCATCGGCCGCGAGGGCTCCAAGTACGGCATCGAGGATTACTTGGAAATCAAGTATTTGTGCATGGGCGGCATCGGCGGCTGAGTGCCGCGCGCTGATTTCAAGTAAAAAAGCGGGGCTGGTCGCGCGACGCGCTTTGACCGGCCCCGTTTTTTTATCTAGGATAAATCATCGTTAAATATGCCCATACCCCATCAGGGGAATGATGGGGGAAAGGCGGCCCGTGCGGTTCCTGCTGCGGCGCTCCGATGGGGAATCGGTGTCGTTGATGCCCGTCCTCGTCGCGGTGTTTCTGGTGCTGCTCGCCGCGCTGGGCACCTGGACGGTGGTCTCCGGCACATCCGGCACGCGAAGCGCCGGTGGCGACCGCAAGGCGCAGAAGACCTACGCGTCCCTGCCGACGATGACCTTCACACTGGGCGGCAGCGACGCGCGTCTGGTGGACATCCGCGTGCTGCTGGAAATCGAGCCCACCGCGGACCCGAATTCGGCCATGCCCTTCGTCCCGCGCATCGCCGACCAGATGGCCGACCGGCTGCGCCAGATCGAGCCGGGGCAGTTGAGCGGGGCCGAAGGCGCCAACCTGATCAAGAGCACCGTGGCGAGCGTGATGAAGCGCGAGGCCCAGGCCATCCGCGTGCGCGAGGTGCTGCTGGAGCGGATGGTGGTGCGGTAGCTGATGGCAGGCTTGCCCCCACCCTACCTCCCCCGCTTCGCAGGGGAGGGAACGGACGCCGCTTCGGAGAAGGCACCCTCCCCTGCGAAAGCGGGGGAGGGCCGGGGTGGGGGCAGCAGTGCCCCTAGAAAAACGCCTTACTCCGCCGCCGCCCGGCGGTCGGCGTCGCGCTTCAGACGGGCGCGCTTCAGCTCTTCGGCCAGCAGGAAGGCCAGCTCCAGCGCCTGGCTGGCGTTCAGCCGCGGGTCGCAGGCGGTGTGGTAGCGCAGCGCCAGCTTGTGGTCGGTGATCGCCTGGGCGCCGCCCGTGCACTCCGTCACGTCCTGGCCGGTCAGCTCGAAATGGACGCCGCCGGCGTGGGTGCCCTCGGCCTCGTGCACCGCGAAGAAGTCGCGCGCCTCCGACAGCACCTTCTCCACCGGGCGGGTCTTGTAGCCGCTGGAGGACTTGACGGTGTTGCCGTGCATCGGGTCGCTCGACCAGACGACGACGCGGCCCTCGCGCTGCACCTTGCGCAGCAGGGGCGGGAATTTCTCCGCCACCTTGTCGGCACCCATGCGGACGATCAGGGTCAGGCGGCCCGGCTCGTTGGTCGGGTTCAGCAGGTCGATCAGGCGGATCAGCTCGTCCGGATCGGTCGTCGGGCCGCATTTCAGGCCGATGGGGTTCTTCACGCCGCGCAGGAACTCCACATGCGCGCCGTCCGGCTGGCGGGTGCGGTCGCCGATCCACAGCATGTGGGCCGAGACGTCGTACCAGTCGCCGGTGGTGCTGTCGACGCGGGTCATCGCCTGCTCGAACGGCAGCAGCAGCGCCTCGTGGCTGGTGAAGAACTCGGTCTCGCGGATCTGCGGGGTGGTCTGGGCGGTGATGCCGCAGGCCGCCATGAAGCCCAGCGTCTCGTCCAGCCGGTTGGCGATCTCGCGGAACTGCTCACCGGCGGGAGAGCGCTCGACGAAGCCCAGCGTCCACTGGTGCACCTTGTGCAGGTCGGCGTAGCCGCCCTGGGAAAAGGCGCGCAGCAGGTTCAGCGTGGCGGCGGCCTGGGTGTAGGCCTGCATCATGCGCTCCGGGTCGGGAACGCGGGCGTCCGGCGTGAAGTCGAAGCCGTTGATGATGTCGCCGCGGTAGGACGGAAGCTCGATCCCCTCCAGCACCTCGGTGTCGGCGGAGCGCGGCTTGGCGAACTGCCCGGCCATGCGGCCCACCTTGACCACCGGGATGGCGGCGCCGAAGGTCAGCACGACGGCCATCTGCAGCAGGACGCGGAAGGTGTCGCGGATGTTGTTCGGATGGAACTCCGCGAAGCTCTCCGCGCAGTCGCCGCCCTGCAGCAGGAAGGCGTTGCCGGCGGCGGCGGCGGCGAGGCTGTCCTTCAGCCGGCGCGCCTCGCCCGCAAAGACCAATGGGGGATAGGAGGACAGGCGCTGCTCCACCGCTTCGACCTTGGACGGGTCCGGATAGGTCGGAAGCTGCCTCGCCGGCTTCGACCTCCAGCTGTCGGGGGACCAACGCTCAACCATGACGCCCGCTCTTTCCTTGTGCTAAGGGTTCCTCTCGAAGGCCGGATGACGACCGGAGGGGATCTCTGTATAGCGGTCGCCGGGAAATTTTTCCATAGTTTCGACCGCAACTTCCGCAATGGATGATGCGGCGCGGTGCCCGAAAAAGCGCGCTGGCCGGGGCGTCCGGCTGGAGCTTATACAGACGGTTACGCAGGTGTGCGGAAGGGTTGAACGGGTGAAACCATCCTCCTGGGGTCAGGCGGCCTCCGTCTATCTTGACCGGCGCGTTCTGGCCATTCTGTTCCTCGGCTTTTCGGAAGGGCTGCCGCTGGCGCTGACCGGGTCGACCCTGTCGATCTGGCTGCGTGAGGGCGGCGTCAGCAAGACGGCCATCGGCCTGTTCGCGCTGGTCACCATGCCCTACGCGCTGAAGTTCGTCTGGGCGCCGCTGATCGACCGGCTGCGCCTGCCGGTGATGACCCGTCTGTTCGGGCGGCGGCGCGGTTGGGCGCTGGTGGCGCAGGCCGGGCTGATGGCGGCCCTGATCGGGCTGGGCAGCACCAACCCGGTCACCGACCTGTGGTGGACCGCCATGCTGGCCGTGGTGGTCGCCTTCTTCTCGGCCAGCCAGGACATCGTGGTCGACGCCTACCGCGTCGAGGTGCTGGAGGAGCACCAGCAGGCCGCCGGTGCTGCCATTCTCGTGCTTGGCTACCGCTTCGGCATGCTGGCGGCAGGGGCGGGGGCCTTGTACCTCGCTGAATTCTTCGGCTGGCACGTCGCCTACTACGTCATGGCCGGGCTGGTCGCGGTCGGCATGGTGACGATCCTGCTGAACCGCGAGCCGAAGGTCACGGACACCGCGGAGTCCAAGGCGCGGGAACGGCATGTGGCCGACTGGCTGGCCGCGCGCCCGCATCTGACGGGCTGGAAGGCGGACCTGCTGGCCTGGATCTACGGCGCCGTCGTGGCGCCCTTCGTGGAGTTCATGACCCGTCCGGCCTGGGCGGCGGTCCTGCTGTTCATCGCCTGCTACAAGCTGGGGGACGTGCTGGCGGGGGTGATGTCGGCGCCCTTCTACGTCGATCTCGGCTTCGAGAAGACGGAGATCGCCAACGTCACCAAACTGTTCGGCCTGTGGGCGACGATCATCGGCGGGCTGATCGGCGGCGTGCTGGTCGGGCGCGTCGGCGTGCTGCGCGGGCTGCTGGTCGGCGGGCTGATGCAGATGCTGTCGAACCTCGGCTACGTCATGCTGGCGCAGGTGGGGCACGACGTGTCGGCGCTGGCGGTGACGGTGGCGCTGGAGAATGTCTGCGGCGGCATCGCGACGGCGGCCTTCGTCGCCTATCTGTCGAGCCTGTGCAACACGGCCTACACGGCCACGCAATACGCGCTGCTCAGCAGCTTCTACAAGCTGGGCGGGGACCTGTTCGGGGCGTCGTCGGGCTGGCTGGCCGAACGGATGGATTGGAGCAGCTTCTTCCTGCTGTCCACCGGAGGGGCGGTGCCGGGGCTGCTGGTTCTGCTGTGGCTGATGACGCGGCCAAGGCGGGATGAAGCGGTGGTGAAGGTTTAGGTGGGGGAGTCGGCAATCCGACACATGCCCCCACCCTGACCCTCCCCCGCTGGGCGGGGGAGGGGAAACAGGCGGTAATGGGCTTTACTTCACCGGGGTCATCTTGCCGGAGCCGGGGCCGGCGCCGAGGTCGGCCCCCGTCACCGGGTTCACGTCGGTGCGCGACATGGTGCGCTTGGCGGCCTCGTTGACGGCCTTCATCTCTTCGGCCGCCAGCCGGACCGAGGGGTTGCCGTCACCGCCGCTGACCGGCGCCTGGTCGGGGGTGACGTTCACGAACTCCCACTGCTCGCCCTGGTTCCACGGGCCGCGGGCGTCGCCGTCGCCCTGGCTCATGTTGTAGTACTTGTCGGTGTATTCGGGGTTGCCCGGCAGCTTGCCCGGCGGGAAGTTGTTGTCGATCGAGTAGAGCGCCTTTTCGAACATCTTCTGGTGGGCGATCTCGCGGGTCATCAGGAAGGTCAGCGCGTCCTTCACGCCCGGATCGGGGGTGATGTTGATGAGGCGCTCATAGATGATCTTGGCCCGCGATTCCGCGGCGATGTTGGAGCGCAGGTCGGCGGTCGGCTCGCCGATGCTGTCGATGTAGCCGCCGGTCCACAGCTGCCCCGCGGAGTTGGTCAAGGCCGGGCCGCCGCCGTAGAGCAGGGCCAGCGTGTGGCTGCCGTTGCCCTTGGCGATGTCGGCGTAGAGGTCGGTGACCTCCTCGGCGCCCTCGGCCAGCTTGCCCTTCACGCCCTTGGTCAGCATGGCGACGATGCTGCCGATGATCTCCAGATGGCTCAGTTCCTCGGTCGCGATGTCGATCAGCATGTCCTTGCGGCCCGGGTCCTCGTCGGAAAGACCCTGCGTGAAGTAGCGCAAGGCCGCCGCCAGCTCGCCCTGGGGTCCGCCGAACTGTTCCAGCATCAGGCTGGCCAGCTTCGGGTCCGGTTCGGCGACGCGGACGGTGTACATCAGGTTCTTGTTGTGCATGAACATGCGTAGGAGCCCTCCGGGAGCCTTGATGAAGAATGGAAGGCGGTGGCTTCCGCGGGGGTGCTTGACCGCCGCCGTGAGTGCCGCCGCCATCGTCGTGTGCCCTCAACACAGGCTTCTTAGAAGCGTTCCAGGAAATCGGGCTCCTGACCTTTGGTTTTATGTCCGATCGTCAGGACACCTTCTCGCGCATCAGGACGAACTCTTCCGCGGTAGAGGGATGGAGGGCGATGGTCCGGTCGAAATCTCTCTTCGTGGCGCCGCAGTTCAGGGCGATGCCCAGTCCCTGGACGATCTCCGGCGCGTCCATGCCCATCATGTGGCAGCCGAGCACGCGCTGGCTCTCGCCATCCACGACCAGCTTCATCAAGACGCGCTCGTCGCGGCCCGACATGGTGTGCTTCATCGGGCGGAAACCGGCCTTGTAGATGTCCACCGTCGCGTGCTTCGCCCGCGCTTCCGCCTCGGTCAGGCCGACGGTGCCGAGCGGCGGGATGGAGAAGACGGCGGTCGGGATGTTGGCGTAGCTGATGCTGGTCGGGTTGTCGTTGAACAGCGTCTCCACGAAGGCGCGCCCCTCGGCGATGGCGACGGGGGTCAGGGCCATGCGGTCGGTGACGTCGCCGACGGCGAAGATGTTGTCCACGCTGGTGCGCGAATACTCGTCCACCCGGATCGCCCCGCTCTCGTCCAGCGCGACTCCGGCGGCTTCCAGCCCGAGGTCGCGCGTGTTCGGACGGCGCCCGGTCGCCGCCATGACGAGGCCGGCGGAATGCTCCCGCCCCAGCTGGTCGGTGACCGTGAAGCCGCCGGGGCCCTCCTCGACCTTCACCGGCTGGGTGCGGGTGAGGATGGTGATGCCGCGTTTGCGCATCTCCTGGGCCAGGGCAACACGGATGTCGTCGTCGAAGCCGTTCAGAAGCTCCTCGCCGCGGATCATGATCGTGACCTCGGCGCCCAAGCCCCGGAAGATCCCGGCGAATTCGACGGCGATGTAGCCGCCGCCGAGGATGATGACGGAGTGGGGCAGGGTGCCGAGCTGCAGCGCCTCGTTGGAGGTGACGGCGTGCTCGATCCCCGGAATCCTGGGCAGCGCCGGCCAGCCGCCGGTGGCGACCAGGATGTTCTTCGCGGTGTAGCGCTGGTTCGCCACCTCCACCGTGTGGCGGTCGATCAGCCGCCCGAAGCCGGTGTGCAGGGTGACGCCGGAGTTCTCAAGCATCTTGATGTAGATGCCGTTCAGCCGGTCGATCTCGGTGTCCTTGCGCCCGATCAGCGTCGCCCAGTCGAAGGCCGGCATGGTGGTGGACCAGCCATAGGCACTGGAGTCCTCGAAGGCGTCGCGGAACTGGGCGGCGTAGACCAGCAGCTTCTTCGGTACGCAGCCGCGGATGACGCAGGTGCCGCCGACCCGGCTGCCTTCGCAGATGGCGACCTTGGCCCCCATGGCCGCGGCCCTCCGGCTGGCCGCGACGCCGCCGGAGCCGGCACCGATGGTGAACAGGTCGAAATCGAACTCGGCCACGGCCGTCTCCTTGCAATCCCAAGATCCGAACGGGAGGGGAGTGTTCCCCATTCCGGCTCCCCTGTCGAGCGTTGGAGGGCCGGCATCGGCATGGGCGGAGCGGGCCTTCCCTCAGCGCATGACGAGTTCCTGGACCAGCACCTGCCGGATCTTCATCGCGCCGAGTTCCTTCGCGGCGGTGCGCATCACCGCGTCCTTGATGTAGAAGGCGCCGTTGCGCCCGCGCAGTTCGCCGGGGTCGGTTTCCAGCATCACGTTGGTCATGGCGCTGGCGATGCGCGGCCCGTAGCTCTCCACCGTCTTGGCGGGGGCGGTCGGCTCCATGTCGAGCACCACGCGGACCCGCAGCTCGCGCAGCCGGTCGCCGTCGCTCAGCGTGAAGATCATCGCCGGCAGCCGCGCGTAGTTGGCGGCGGTCCGCAGCGTGTCCCCCACCACGCGCCCGGCCTGCGCCGTGCCGGGCTTCAGCAGGAAGGCCCCGCCGGTGCCCGCGGCGGCCAGACCGGCCATGGTGCAGAGAAGCCCGACCACCACCCGCCGGCTCAGGCGATCCAGCGTCGAGGGGGTTGCCGTCGAGGAGCCTGCCGCAATGTTCGGCGCGTTCTGGCGGATTGTCCGGCTCATGCCGACCTCGTCGCTTTTCCCGGCACCGGAAGGGGGTGGTGCCTGTTCTTGGGTGTATGGTGGATGGTTGAAAGGAAGCCGTCAAATACAGGTATTTTATACTTTTTGGCGGCAGCGTATTACAGTGAGGAACTGCGCATCTCTTCTCAGCTTCTTTGCGTTTGAAATGAGCCGGATTTCGTAGCGTATTTTCGGTAAATCACCATTGCTTGCGGCGGTTGGCCGAAGCGGATGAAGCCTCTTCCACCGGAGGGCCGGGGCGTATAATGCTGGTTTCTCAGTCGGATTGCCGTTCCCGCCGCGGGGACGGCCTCCGGACGGGGCCATCGTGAAGGGCAAGAGCGGGAAGACAAGGACATCGCCATGGACGAGACCAGGAACCAGCCGCCGGCCAGTCACACGCCCGCCAGCCATCCGCCCGCGTCGGCCATCACCGAATGGACCGACACCTATTTCAAGCGGACCAAGGAGGCGGTCGGGAAATTCGGTGACAAGAAGGTCACCTACGCCATCTTCATGCGCCGCCCGGTGGTCTGCGCGCCGCGACTCGCCATCGAATGGCTGGAGGCGGTGGCGCGGGAACGCGGATTCGACCTCGACATCGTCCTGAACTATCCGGAAGGAAAGTGGGTCGGTGCGGGCGAGCCGATCCTCTACATCACCGGCTCCTTCTACCATCTGGTCGACACCGAGACGATCATCCTGCAGAAGCTCGGCCCCGCCTGCGTCGGCGCCTACAACGCCTTCACCATGTGCGCCGACCTGCCGAAGACCGCCTTCCTCGCCATGGAGGCGCGCCACTGCGCCGGCACGGAGATGGAGGAGATGATGGCCTACGCCGCCTCGGTCGGTTCGGACCGGGCGAAGCGCAAGGTCGGCGCCAAGGGCTTCATCGGCAACGCCACCGACGCCACCGCCCATTTCTTCGGCCAGAAGAAGGGCATGGGCACGATGCCGCACGCGCTGATCGGCTATGCCGGTTCGACCGTGCGGGCGGCGGAGATGTTCCACGAGACCTTCCCCGAACTGCCGCTGACCGTCCTGGTCGATTACTTCGGGCGTGAGGTGACCGACGCGATGGAGGTCTGCCGCCGCTTCCCCGGCCTCGCCGCGCAGGGCAAGCTGGCGGTGCGGCTCGACACGCCGGGCGGGCGCTTCCTGGAAGGGCTGGACCCGCCGGGCTCCTACGCGGTGCTGGAGCGGCACGCCCCCCATTCCATCCGCGGCTACCGCGACGAGACGCAGCTCCGCTACCTGATCGGCACCGGCGTGTCGGCCGCGGCGATCCACTTCATGCGCGAGAAGCTGGACGAGGCCGGCTTCCCGGCGGTGAAGATCGTCGCCAGCTCCGGATTCGGCCCGGCGAAGTGCCGCCTGATGGCGGAAGCCAACGCCCCCGTCGACATCATCGGCACCGGCAGCTATCTGCCCGAGCGCTGGACCGAGACCTACGCCACCGCCGACATCATCGAATACGACGGCGAGAAGCGCGTGAAGGTCGGCCGCGAGTTCCTGTTCCGCAAGTAGCATCGTCGTTCCGCACGAAGAACGCCCCTCCGCCGGCCGCGCCGCGGAGGGGCTTTTGCGTTCAGCGAGTCAGCACCATCACCAGCCGTTCGACCGGCGTGTTGTTGACGAGGTGCGAGTCGACGATCTCGTCGATGTCGGCGGGCGTTTCCGGGCGGTACCACAGCCCCTCCGGATAGACCACCATCAGCGGCCCGGCGGAGCAGAAGCCGAGACAGCCGGTCCAGGCCATGCCGACGTCCAGCAGCCCCTTGGCCTGGATGCGCTGGCCGAGCTGTTCCCACAGCGGGTGGGCGTTCTTCGCCGCACAGCTCCCTCGCGGGTGGCCGGGCGGGCGCTGCTGGGCGCAACAGAAGACGTGGTGGCGGAACACTTGCGGCAGGTCGAGGGACATCAAAGGCTCCATAGGCCATAATTTAATTATGGTTATAGAGCCTGCTGCGGTGCAGCGCCACCGTTTAAAACGATTCCAATGTCTCAGCTGTCCTGTTCATCAGGCATCCTCCGCCAGCCGCAGGCCGGTGAAGGACAGGCGGGATTCGGGCCGCAGGTAATGCCGGGTCGTCGGGTTGGCGTGGTCGAAGGGGGTGACGCAGCTGCCGCCCCGCAGCACCATGCGGTTGATCATGAAGCGGCCATGGACGGCCTCGTCCACCCCGTCCGGCAGACGGTAGCCGGGGTAGGGGGCGAAGGGGCTGCTCGTCCATTCCCACACGTCGCCGAACAATTGCCAGGGGCCGTTGCCGTGGCAGGTGCTGGGGCGCGGATGGCGGTGGCCGGTGCCCAGCAGGTTGCCCATGCTGTCGCAGCGCGACGCCATGGCTTCCCATTCGGCCTCCTCGGGCAGCCGCTTGCCGACCCAGCGGGCGAAGGCGTCCGCCTCGAACCAGCTGACATGGCAGACCGGCTCGGCGGGATCGAGCGGGCGCATGCCGTAAAGCGTGAAAATCTGCCACGCGCCGTCGCGCCATTCCCAATAGAGCGGGGCCTGCCACCCCTCGGTCTGCACCGCTTCCCAGCCATCGGCGAGCCAGAGCGAGCGCTTCGAGTAGCCGCCATCCTCGATGAAGTCCCGGAAGGCGCCGCAGGACACCGGCAGGGCGGCGAGGCGGAAGGGCTCCAGATGGACGCGGTGGCGCGGCCCCTCATGGTCGAAGCCGGCTCCGGCTTCCGTCCGCCCGATCTCGACGATGCCGCCCTCATGCTCGATCCAGCGTTCCGGCTGCGGCGGGGCCGGCACGCTCTGCGGCGGCTGGTCGTAGGCGGGGCGCAGCGGGTTGCTCCAGAAGGCATGCTTGATGTGGGTCAGCAGCCGTTCCTGGTGGCGCCGCTCGTGCGTGATTCCGACGATCACGCGGTCGGCGATCTCCGGCAACTCCGCCTCGTCGGCCTGATTCAGCAGGTGCAGCACTGCGGCGTTCACATGGTCGCGGTAGCGCATCACCTCCTCCGCGTTGGGCCGGGAGAGCAGGCGCAGGGTGGGGGAGGGAAGCTGGTGGCTGCCGAAGCGGTCGTCGCGCGCGGCAAACAGAGTGAGGAAGGCCGGGTCGAAGGGGCGGTAACCGGGGTTGCAGGGGACCAGGACGGTGGTTTCGAACAGCCACGTCGTGTGGGCGAGGTGCCATTTGGCCGGTGCGCCGTCGGCCACCGACTGGACCATCAGGTCCTCGGGCGACAAGGGGGCGGCGAGTTCGGCGGTGCGGGCGCGGATCTTCTGGAAACGGGTGGAGAGCGCTTGGCGAAGGGCGTCGCCGGACGGCTGGGCGTGCGTGGCGAGATGGGTGTCGGGCACGGGGGAACCTCCCTGCGGGAGCGGGTTTTCCGCGGCGGGAACGGCGCGGCAACGCGCCCGGACGTCCGCCGGAGAAACAACGGAACTATTGTGCCGTATGGTCCAACCATCCTGGGTGGCGCATCGGAGGGGGGCTTTCTCCGAATTCGCGCATCATACCCGCGGTGGGGCCGTGGTCAGGCGTCCACCACCAGATGCGGACGGAAGGCGCCTTCGAGCGTCAGAAGCAGGCGCAGATACACGGCAACGCGCCGCGATGTCGTCGTCCGCTGTTCCAGGCAGTCGCGAAGCTGGTTGGCGAGCGCCACATTCTCCGCGGTCTGCCCCGGCGGAAGCGCCGGGTGCGTCGGCGCCGCCATGTCGACGATGTGGTCATGGTCGACCGAGTGGGCCGCGACGGCCTTTTCGAGGAGCGCCGCCGCGATGCGTTCGATGTCTGCATCGGCTGGCGGCGGCTGGGCGAGGTTGGGGGCGAGGTGGGGCGGCGGACGGCGGTTGGCGAGCTGCGCGCGCAGATTCTGCTTGATGCGCGCCCGCTGCCCGGCGTTAAGCGTGTCCAGCTCATCGATCTCGTCGAACAGCAGGTCGTAGAGGCGTCGCCGCTTGCGGTTGGCCTCGTCCTGGTCGCGGCGTTCCTGCTGCTCGCGCTCCTGCTGTTGCAGGTCCTGCCGATTCTGCCGCCGTTTCCTGCGGTCGGTCGCGCTGCCGGTGCGCTCCACCACGCCGGCCGAGCGGACCAGGGGTTCCGGGCGTCCGATCGATCCGTCGGTCATGGCGACCTCCACGGCAGGTGGCTGGGACTGTTCAGTGTACCAACTGTCGCGATTCTGTCAAGGTGACGCTTTGTCGTGAGGCGAAGGCGCCGTTTCAGGTGAGCGTCGTTCACTCGAAAACGCGGCGTACTCGTTTGTCAGAGGCGTGGCTCAGGCTCGACAGTGGAACATCCCAAACGCAGGACAAAAGGACCACGCCATGTCCCTCACGACCAAACACGCCGACCCCGCCACCCCCATCCTATGCGTCACCGCCGGAGGAATTGCCACCCTCACCTTGAACCGCCCCGCCAAGCTGAACGCCATCAGCACGGCGCTGGCCGCCGCCATGCTCGACACGCTGGATGCGCTGGAGGCCGACACGGCGGTTCGGGCGATCATCGTCACCGGAGCCGGGGAGCGGGCCTTCTCCGCCGGGGCGGACATCGCGGAGTTCACCCCGGCTGTCCGGCGGGGGCCGGAGGCGGCGGTGCGCGCCTTCCGGCCCGGCCAGACGCTGTGCGCGCGGATCGAGTCCTTCCCCAAGCCCATCATCGCCGCGGTCAACGGCATCTGCTACGGCGGCGGCTGCGAGATCCTGGAGGCGGCGCATCTCGCCGTGGCCAGCGAGCGGGCGACCTTCTCCAAGGCGGAGATCAAGCTCGGCATGATGCCGACCTTCGGCGGGACGCAGCGGCTTCCCCGCAACGCCGGGCGCAAGCGGGCGCTGGAATGGCTGCTGACCGGCGACGCCTTCCCGCCGGCGACGGCGTTGGCGGTGGGGCTGGTCAATCAGGTGGTGGCCCATGACGCGCTGCTGCCCGCCGCCTTCGAACTGGCGGGGCGGATCGTCCGGCATTCCCCGGCGGCGGTGTCCGGCATCCTGGGGGCAGTGACCCGCGGGCTGAACATGACCATCGGCGAAGGGCTGGCGGTGGAGACGGAGCGCTTCGCCCGGTTGGCGCCCGGACCGGACCTGCGCGACGGGCTGGAGGCGTGGCTCGCGCGCTGAATCACGCTCCTTCCGGGGGATCGTCCGGCATTTCGGTTTGCGCGGGGGCGTGCCGCCGTGCAGGATGCGGGGGTGGATGTGGACCGCTCCGCCCCCTATCTTCCGGGGCCGGGGCTTTTTGGCGTGGATGGCATGAGCGACGAGAACACCCTGTCGGAGAGCGGCGAGTCCCTGGAGAACCGGCGCAAGCGGCTGCGCTTCCGGTCGTGGCACCGCGGCATGCGCGAGATGGACCTGCTGATCGGCAGCTTCGCCGACGCCCACGTCCCGGACTTCGACCACGCGCAGCTCGACCGCTACGAGGCGCTGCTCGAACTCAGCGACCCCGACCTCTACAACTGGTACGCCGGGCGCGAGCCGCTGCCCGCCGAGCATGACACCGACGTCATGCAGCTGTTGACCAAGTTCCGCTACACGCCCCGTCAGGGGTCCTGAGGCCCGATCCTTGCCCAGCTTCGAACAGTTGCAATCGGGACGCTCCGGCCGCCTTCTGGTCGGCGGCGCCCCCGCCGGTCATGACGCCCGCGTCCTCGCCGACCTCGCCAAGCGGGCGGGGAGCGCCGGACTCCTCCACGTCGCGCTCGACGACACCCGCGCCGCCCAGTTGGCGGAGGCGCTGGCCTTCTTCGCGCCGTCGCTGGAGGTGCAGGTGTTCCCGGCCTGGGACTGCCTGCCCTACGACCGGGTGTCGCCCAACGGCGGCATCGTGGCGAAGCGCATCGACACGCTGACCCGCCTGCTGGCGCGCAAGGCCGACGCGCCGCCGCTGGTTGTGCTGACCACTGTCAACGCCATGGTGCAGAAGGTGCCGCCCCGCGCCGCCTTCCGCGACGCGGTGTTCTCGGCGAAGCTGCGTGACCGGATCGATCTGGAGAAGCTGCAGCGCTATCTGGCCGGCAACGGCTACACCCGCGCCCAGACGGTGCGCGAGCCGGGCGAGTTCGCCGTGCGCGGCGGCATCGTCGACCTGTTCCCGCCGGGCACCGACGAGCCGCTGCGCCTCGACCTGTTCGGCGACGAGCTGGAGGCCGTGCGCAGCTTCGACCCCATGTCGCAGCGCACCACCGACAAGCGCGACGGCGTCGACCTGAAGCCGATGTCGGAGGTCTTTCTGGACGAGGCCGGCATCGCCCGCTTCCGCTCCGGCTACCGGGAGCTGTTCGGCGCGGTCACCGACGACGACCCGCTCTACGAGGCGATCAGCGCCGGGCGCAAGTACGGCGGCATGGAGCATTGGCTGCCGCTGTTCCACGAGACGATGGAATCGCTGCTGGCCTACATGCCCAAGGCCATCCTGTCGCTGGACCATCAAGCGACGGAGGCGCGCGATTCGCGAATCGCGCAGGTGGTGGACTTCCACGCCTCCCGCGAAAGCATGATCGTCATCGAGAAGCGGACGGGCTCGCCGGTCTACAAGCCGGTGCCGGTCGGCATGATGTTCCTCGACGCGCAGGCCTGGGACGACCTGTTCGCCGCCCACGCGGTGGCGCAGCTCCAGCCCTTCGGCACGCCGCCGGGCATCAAGGGCACTCTGGACGCCGGCGGGCGCCGCGGCCACGACTTCGCCGAGGAGCGGGCGCGGCCCGATGTCAACGTCTTCGAGGCGGTGAAGGAGCATATCCGTGCCCTTCGGGCCGACGGGCGGCGCGTGCTGGTGGCCGGCTATTCCGCGGGCTCCCGCGACCGGCTGATGACGGTGCTGGGCGACCACGGCATTCCGGGGCTGGAGCCGGCGGAGAGCATCGAGGACGTCCGCCGCTTCGACCGCAACATCATCGGCATGATCGTGCTGGGGATGGAGCATGGCTTCACCTCCGCCGACATGGCCGTCATCACCGAGCAGGACATCCTCGGCGACCGGCTCGTCCGTCCGGCGGCGAAGAAGAAGCGCAAGGCCGCCAACTTCATCGCCGAATACACGGCGCTGGCCTCCGGCGACCTCGTGGTGCACATGGACCACGGCATCGGGCGCTACGACGGGCTGGAGACGCTGGAGGTGTCCGGGGCGCCGCACGACTGCCTGCGGCTGATCTACGAGGGCGGCGACAAGCTCTACGTCCCCGTCGAGAACATCGAGGTGCTGACCCGCTACGGGTCGGAGGATGCGCACGCGCAGCTCGACAAGCTGGGCGGGGCCGGCTGGCAGGGCCGCAAGGCCCGCGTCAAGAAGCGCCTGAAGGACATGGCCGAGGCGCTGCTGAAGATCGCCGCCGAGCGCATGCTGAAGAAGGCCGATCCGGTCTACACGCCGGAGGGCGTCTACCAGGAATTCGCCGCCCGCTTCCCCTACCCGGAGACCGACGACCAGCTGAAGGCCATCGAGGAGGTCTTCACCGACCTCGGCTCGGGCCGTCCGATGGACCGACTGGTCTGCGGCGACGTCGGCTTCGGCAAGACGGAGGTGGCGCTGCGCGCCGCCTTCCTCGTCGCCATGAGCGGCCAGCAGGTCGCCGTGGTGGTGCCGACCACGCTGCTGGCGCGCCAGCATTTCAAGACCTTCACGACGCGCTTCGCGGGGCTGCCGCTGCGCATCGTGCAACTGTCGCGCATGGTGACGCCCAAGGAGCAGACCAAGGTCAAGCAGGAGCTGACGGAGGGCACCGCCGACATCGTGATCGGCACCCACGCGCTGCTCGGCAAGGGCGTGCAGTTCAAGCAGCTCGGCATGGTCATCGTCGACGAGGAGCAGCATTTCGGCGTGAAGCAGAAGGAGCGGCTGAAGGAGCTGCGCGCCGACGTGCACGTCCTGACGCTGACCGCCACGCCGATCCCGCGCACCCTGCAAATGGCGCTGTCCGGCGTGCGCGAGCTGTCGCTGATCGCCACCCCGCCGGTGGACCGTCTGGCGGTGCGCACCTTCGTGCTGCCCTATGACCCCGTCGTGGTGCGCGAGGCCATCCTGCGCGAGCATTACCGGGGCGGCCAGACCTTCTACGTCTGCCCCCGCGTGGAGGACCTGCCCAAGGTCGCCGAGCGGGTGCGCGAGCTGGTGCCCGAGGTCAAGATCGTCACCGCCCACGGCCAGATGCCCGCCAGCGAGCTGGAGGAGGTGATGACCGCCTTCGACGAGGGCAAGTTCGAGGTGCTGCTCGCCACCAACATCATCGAGAGCGGCATCGACATCCCCAACGCCAACACGCTGATCGTGCACCGGGCGGACATGTTCGGCCTGGCCCAGCTCTACCAGATCCGCGGGCGCGTCGGTCGCTCGAAGGTGCGCGGCTACGCCTACCTCACCTACGCGCCGAACAAGCCGCTGACCGGTACGGCGCAGCAGCGGCTGCACGTCATCGAGACGCTGGACAGCCTGGGCGCCGGCTTCCAACTGGCCAGCCACGACATGGACATCCGCGGCGCCGGCAACCTGCTGGGCGAGGAGCAGTCGGGCCACGTCAAGGAGGTCGGCGTCGAGCTGTACCAGCACATGCTGGAGGAGGCCGTCGCCAACGCCCGCGCCAACATGGACGGGCAGGTGCCGAGCGGGGCGGAGGACCAGCCCTGGACCCCGCAGATCAACCTGGGAACCCCGGTGCTGATCCCGGAGGAGTATGTCCCCGACCTGACGGTGCGCCTGTCGCTCTACCGCCGCATTGCCGAGCTGGTGGACCGGGCGGAAATCGACGGCTTCGCGGCGGAGCTGATCGACCGCTTCGGCAAGCTGCCGGGCGAGGTGGAGAACCTGCTGGACGTGGTGACCATCAAGCAGCTCTGCCGTCAGGCGGGGGTGGAACGGGTGGACGCCGGGCCGAAGGGCGCCGTTCTGACCTTCCGCAACAACAGCTACGCCGAGCCGGCCAAGCTGCTGACCTACATCAGCCAGCAGATGAGCCTGATGAAGCTGCGGCCCGACCACAAGCTGGTCTACACCCGCGAATGGGCCGACGAGGCCCAGAGGGTGCGCGGCGTCAACCGGCTGATGAGTGACCTTGCCCAGATGGCCGGCGGCGGCGCCGTGCCGAAGGGCGAGGCGCCCCCGCCTCCGCCGCCCCCTCCGCCGCCGCGTCCCAGCGCGCTGAAGGCCGGGTCCAAGTTCGGGCGGAACATCCCCTCGCGTCCCTTCGGGCGGCGCTGAGGCGATGAGAAAGGATGGGGGGCTGGCGAAGGCCCTGGCGCTCGGCGGCGACCGTCGAGCATTCGGTGACGTGCCGACGGTGGCGGAGGCGGTGGCTGCCGATCCCGCCCGCTTGCCCGAACTGGTCGCCTGCCTGTTCGACGGCGACGCTGGGGTGCGGATGCGCGCCGCCGACGCCTTGGAGCGGGTGTCGCGCGGCGACGCGCGTCCGCTGGACGCCTTCGCGGAACGGCTGCTGACCGACGCCGCGGCCATCGAGCAGGCGGAGGTGCGCTGGCACTTGGCGGCCGTCCTTCCCCGCCTGACCCTGACGGAGGAGCAGCGCGGGCGCGCCGTGGCGCTTCTGGAGGGCTGGTTCGAGAACCGGGCCAGCCGGATCGTGCAGAGCGCCGCGCTTCAGGCCATGGTCGATCTGGCGGCGGATGATCCGGAGCTTCGCCCGGTCGCGGCGGACATGCTGGGCCGGGCCATGCGATCCCGCATTCCGTCGCTGGCCGCACGGGCCAAACGCATCCTGAAGCCGTTCGAGGTGGACCGCGCGACGCTGGACGCCGCCCTGCTGCCGGAGACCAAGCCGCTGACCCTGTCGGTCCTGCCCGACCGGCTGGCGGTGGCGCGGCTGGCGCCGGGGGACGGGATGCCGGGCTGGCTCGACTGGACCGACCCGCTGGTCAGCGCGACCCGCACGGGCGAGGAACTGTCCATCCTCTGCCGCGAATCCCGCGTGCCGGACGGGGTGACGGCGGAGCGGGGGTGGCGCGCCTTCAAGGTGGAAGGGCCGCTGGACTTCTCGCTGTTCGGCGTGCTGGCGCGCATCGCCGTGCCGCTGGCCCAGGCGCGGGTGCCGATCTTCGCCATGTCCACCTACGACACTGATTACGTGCTGGTGCGCGACGAGGACGTGGAGCGCGCGGCCGACGCGCTGAAGCGCGTCTGCACCGTCGTCGCGCCCCCCTGACCGTCACGCCTGCGCGGCCTTCTCCGCCTCGATGGCGGCGAGCACGCCCAACTCCTCCAATTGGGTGACGGCGCCGGTGAGGCTGGTGGCGACGCGGTCGGCGGTGGTCTGGGATATGGCGTGTTCCGGCGCGTCGGCTTCGGGGTGGGCGCTCCACAGGCAGAGCAGGATCGGCACGTCGGGGCCGAAATGCAGCCGCAGGCGGCGCACCAGCCGGCGGGCGTGCGACAGGGCGGACGGGTTCAGGTAGGACAGGACCACCGCCGACACGCCGGTCGGGGCCAAGGCGGCTATGGAGCGGACGGACACCTTCTCGCACGGGATCACGTCGGCGCGCAGCCCCCGCGGGCGCAGCATGTGGCCGAGCAGCGCCGCCGCCGCCTCGTCCAGGTCGTTGCGGGCGCCGATGCACAGGACCAGCGGCGTGTCCTCCGCGGCGGGCGGCGAGGACTCCATCATCTCGTCCAGCAAGGCCACCATGCCCTCGGCCACCGCCTGCCGTCCCTCCGGGTTCAGGCGGTTGCGCTGGCGGTCCTGCTCGGCCAGCGACAGGGTGGGGATCAGCAGGCCGTGCCCGGCCTCGACCAACCCGCCCTTGCTCATCTTCTCCTCGGCGATCTCCATGGCCTCGATGGGGTCACGGGCGAGCAGGCGCTGGTACAGCTTGGCCTCGTCGGGGAGGACCGGCCGGTCGCCCAGCATCACCTCCAGGAAATGAAGCTGCGGCACATGCCGCCCCAGCACCACGAGGCAGACGGTCAGCGGCGTCGCCAGCAGCAGCCCGACCGGCCCCCACAGCGTGGTCCAGAACACCGCCGCCACGATGATCGCCAGTGACGACAGACCGGTGGCGGAGCCGTAGAGCCAGGGCTCCACCACATTGTTCGAGAACAGCTCCACCGCCACGAACAGGGCGATGCAGAGCAGCGGCAGGGTCCATCCCGCATCAACCGCGAAGGACAGCAGGATCGGGAAGGCCGCGGCGATCGCCGGTCCCAGAAAGGGGATGAAACGCAGGACCGTCGCCAGCATCCCCCACAGCAGCGGGTTGGGCACACCGAGCAGCCACAGCCCGATCCCGATGGGCAGGCCGTAGGTGACGTTGACCACGCACTGCATCAGCAGGTAGCGGCTGACCCGCTCGCCCGCGTCGTTCATCGCCTCCGTGGTGCGGCTGAGGTCGCCGGACCCGGCCAGCCGGATCAGCCGGTCGCGCAGATCCTCGCGCTGCAGCAGCATGAAGATGGTGAAGACCAGCACCATGCCCGCCGTGGCGACCGGCGCCATGGCCGGCCCCAGCACGTCGCTGATGATGGTCAGCGCGTCGGAGCCGTCCTGCTCGATCCGCACCGGCACCGGTTCCCGCGCGGCGCCGGGGGCGGGCAGGGCACTGGCCGGTGCCGTGGCGGCGGGCGCGGTCTCGCCTGTCACCTGCTCCAGCCCCTGCTTCAGATCGCGGAAGGCCTCGGTGGCCTGCTGGACCACCCCGCCGCTGCCCGCCGACGACGCGCTGGAGCGCAGCGAATCCAGCTTGGCGTGGACGTTGCGCTGGTAGCTGGGCAGGTTGTCGGCGAGATCGGCGATCTGCCCGCCGACCACCATGCCGAAACCGGCGATGCCCGCGAAGACCAGCACCACCACCGCGAGGACCGACGGCACCCGGCCCAGACGCAGCCGCTCCAGCCGGCTGACGATGGGCGCCAGGACGAAGGTCAGCAGCACCGCCAGAGCGATGGGGACCAGGATGTCGCTTCCCAGATACAGGGTCGCCACCACCAGCGCGATGACCAGCAGCGTGGTCTGGGTGGAGGCGGGCGGGGCGGCCTTCGGTACCGGGATGGGGCGGGCCTGCAACCGGCGGGCGGTGTCTTCGGCCATGATCTGCGGAGCCTCGGGGGAGAGTTGAGAGAGTGCAGAACACCGCCGGATGCGGCGCGTTCCGGTGCACCGGGCGGGATCGCTGCAAGACACCGTGACGATTGCGGTCGACGGCCTGTTTAAACCCGCGTGGTTATCTCGTCAGAAGGAGGGGGCTATGCGTAAGGTTGCTGTTCCGGTCCTGTCGGCGGTCGCGCTTTTGGCTTTGGGGGGCTGCGCCGAGACGTCGAGCTGGTTCGGTGGGGGAAGCGAGCAGGCATCCCGCCCGATGTCCGAGCAATCGCTCCAGACCGCTTCGCGGATCGAGCCGCAGGCCATGCTGGGCAAGTCCGTGGTCGCCTATGACGGGCAGAAGGTGGGACAGGTCGAGGACGTTCTGTTCAACCGCAGCAACCGGCCGAGCCAGCTCGTGGTCTCCACCGGCGGCATCATGGGCATCGGCGGGCGGAACGTGGCGCTGGACATCGACAACGTCCGCTACAACCAGCAGCAGGACGCCATCGTGGCGACCCAGCTGACCAAGGACCAGTTCGCCAACCTGCCGGAATTCCAGTATGGCGGGAACATGATCTCGCTCAGCCGCCAGAAGACCCCGCATTAAGCGGCCTCAATCCTCCGGCTTGCCGGAGCGCAGACGCTTGATGTCGGACCGCTGACCCTTGGCCTCCAGGCGACGCTGCTTGGAGCCAAGGGTCGGCTTGGTCGGACGACGTCTCTTCGGCACCACCGTCGCGTCGCGGATCAGGTCGATCAGCCGCTCGCGCACGTCCTCGCGGTTGCGCAGTTGGCTGCGGTAGGTGTCGCCAACGATGATCAGCACGCCCGCCGCCGTCATGCGCGAACCGGCCAGCCGGACCAGCCGGGCCTTCACGTCGTCGGGGATGTTCGGCGAGGCCGCGACGTCGAAGCGCAACTGCACCGCGCTGTCCGTCTTGTTGACGTGCTGGCCGCCGGGACCGGAGGCGCGGATGAAGCTCTCCTGAAGCTCGCTCTCGTCCAGGCTGATGCGGGGCGTCACGCGGATCATCATTGAAATCCCACGATCATCAATCGGCCGCCGCCGTTACGCCTTCCTGTTCCTCCACCCCGAGGTCGAGAAGCGGGAGGAAGCTGGCGGGCTCCTGCGCGCCGGACAGCGCGTAACGCCGGTTGAAGATGTAGCAGGGAACCGCCTGAAGGCCGAGCTGCCGCGCCGTGGCGTCGGCGTTGAAGACCGCCGTGGTTTCCGTATCGCCGTTCAGCAGAGTTTTGATCTCCGCGAAATCGAAGCCCAGGCCGGCGGCGGTCGCGGCCAGCGTGTCGCGGTCGCCGATGTCCAGCCCGTCCACGAAATAGGCGTGGAACAGCGCGTCGGCCATCCGGTCGCCCAGCCCGTGGCGGGTGGCGATGCGGATCAGCCGGTGCCCGTCGAAGCTGTTGGGCGTGCGCCGGATGCGGTCCAGCCGCAACGGCAGGCCGTCGCGCTCCGCCGTTTCCTCGACCACCAGATGGATCTGCCGCGCCCGCTCGGTGCCGCCGAACTTGGCCGCCAGATAGGCGCTGCGCTCCATGCCGCCCGCCGCCATGTCCGGGTTGAGCTGGAAGGGCTGCCAGCGCAATTCCACCTGGACGCGGGGCCGGTCGGCCAGCGCGCGGGCAAGCCGCCGCTTTCCGATGTAGCACCAGGGGCAGATCAGGTCGGCGTAGGTTTCGATCAGCATAGGCCCACTATCCCCCATTCCCGCCCCGTCGTGCAACCGCCCTGCCCGTGGGGCACCCTTGCCGCGTTCGGGCAACCGCCTTTGCAACCCTTTGTTAACCCTTGCCGCCGGAGAGTCGCCCTGTTGCGCGGATGAGCGTCCGCGGTGGTCGGAGGCGTGTGGCGATGGCGAATTCCTATGTGGACGGCAAGGTGCGCGACGCGCTGGTGGCGGCCAAGGGGAGCCGGGCGACCGCGCAGAAGCTTCTGATGGCCTGGGCTGTCGAGGACCCGCAGCTCCTGCTGGGCATCTCGCAGCCTTTCCTGAAGGCGATCGCCGCAGCGGCGATCGAGCGCGGCATCCGCCCGTCGGCGCCCAGCCGGTCTGCGCCCGCACAGCCGGGCCGTTCCCGCGGTCCCGCGGATTCGGCGCTGAGCAAGGAGGCGCTGGCCGACGTGCTGAGCCGCCTCGGCCGCGATCCCGGGGAGGACGCACCGGCGCCGCGCGGCCGCGCCGGTTCACCCGCTCCGGTCAAGTCCGCCACCATGGTGGTTCCCGCCGGCAAGGGCGGTCAGGGCGGCGTCACCCATGAGAAGGCGATGATGACCCTCGCCAAGGCTTTCGTTGCGAAGAAGATGCGCTGAGCGGCGGCGCGGGGGGTTACTCCGCCGTCATCCGTTCGATCCAGCCCGGCTGCCGCGGTTCCGGGCGGATGTCCGGCGGCGGGCTCGCCAGGGCGGTGTGACCGTTGCGGTGCGGATCGGGGATGTGGTGGCAGTCCACGTCGGCCAGCGTCTTGTAGCAATAGACGCGGGAGCGGTCGACGTAGACCTTCTCGGGGCAGTAATGCCCGGTTTCCGAAAAGGACACGGACGAGCAGTCGCGACCGGTCGCCGCGGACACCAGATGATCGCCGAGCGTCTTCTTGGTGCTGGTGACGGAGGCGAGATCGGCGCCGATGCTGGCGACCATCATCGGCCCGCTGCAGGCGCCCAGCGGAACGGCCATCAACGCCAGCGCCGCGATTGACTGAGCGAGCCTCATCACGCTTTGCACCCCGTCCCGTGTTCGATCCGATTCCAGGCGAACCTCATTAAAAAGCCGTGAATCAGCGCAGCAGCGTGCAGATTCGCGACCGGCACTGCACCAGCACGAAGGTGTCCTTGTCCTCCGTGCAGCCCACCTTGAACACGGTTTGGCCGGAGCGGCCGGTGACGTAGCTCATCACCTCCACCTTGGCGGGCGTGCAGTTGCCCAGCGACTTGGCGGCCTCCTTCGCCTCGGCCTGCCCGGCGGAGACGTTGGCGGCCTGGACCGTCGGCGACGCCGACAGGCACAGCGCGAGGGCAGCGAGGGCAGCGAGGCGGGGAGCTGTGACGCGCATGGCCGGATCGGTGGGCTGGTGGGTGCTGAAGAAGTTTATGGCACGGGTGGTGCGAATTCGGCTGTGCAAAAGTGGTAACCGCGAGCTCACACGCTTTTTGCGGGCTCGGGGTGCCGGTGGGACAGGAAGAAGCGCAGCATCTCCCGCGCGGCGTCCGGCCCCTGCGGGTCGGTGTAGGTGCCGTCGGGGCTGCCGCCGGACCAGGCGTGGCCGCTGCCCTGCACGGTCCACTGCTCGAACAGCGTCGCTCCGTCGCGGTCCTTGTGAACGGTGCGGGTGAAGCTGCGCCCGCCGGGTGCCTGTCCGTCCTCGGTCTTCGCGGTCAGTCCCTCCGCATTGGCGGTGGCCTGGGCCATCACATGGTCGCCGTTGCGCGGGTGCACGACCTTGTCCGCGTCGCCGTGGAAGACGATGGCCGGAACCACCGGAGCCCCGGCCGCCGGGCGTTGGCCGGGCGAGGAGCCGGCCTTCATCGCCAGCAGGGCGGAGGGCACGCCGCTGGCCGAGCCGTAGGGCAGGCCGGAATGGACGCCCACCGCGGCGAACAGATCGGGGTGCGTCGTCGCCAGGACCATCGCGGCGGAACCGCCCGCGGAAATCCCGGCGACATAGACGCGCTGCGGGTCGGCCCCTTGCTCCGCCAGGACCTGCCGGGTGGCTCCGGCAATCAGCGCTGGTTCGCCGCGCTCGCGGCGCTGGTGGTCGGGGTTGAACCAGTTCCAGCACTTCTTGTCGTTCGCCGCTGGGGTCTGCTCCGGATAGAGGACAAGGCAGCCGGAATCCTCGGCCAGCCGGTTCATGCGGGTTCCGACGGCGAAGTCCTCCGGTGACTGGGTGCAGCCGTGCAGCATGACCAGCAGCGGACGCGGTCCCGCCGCCGCACCCTTCGGCACGAACAGCCGGTAGGCGAGCGAGCCGGAGTCGCCGGTGAAGACCCCGGAGGTCATCGGCTCGGTCACCGGTACGGGCTTTGGCGGGGGCGGCGGGACGGGCGCGCCGCGGCGGAACAGCTTGCTGATGAGGCGGCGGAGGAACGCGGCGGCGCGGGCCAGGGCCGGGCGGGGCCGGGCGGTAACGGTCACGGTCGGCGGCTCCGGGGTCGTTCGAGAGGAAATGGGGCGGGCGGATGGTACGGGACGGAGACGGCGGAGGACAACCGCCATGGCGGTTTGCGCCGGGGCGCCAACTGCGCTAACCATCCGGTTCCGCAAGCGCCCGTCCGGCAAGCGTCCCATCACAGGCGTCAAGGTGGCCCGACCGTCATGAGCACCGACATCACCCTTGTCCTGGGCGGCGCCCGCTCCGGCAAGAGCCGCTACGCCGAGGGGCTGGTGACCGCATCGCCCGGCCCGCGGGTCTACATCGCCACCGCCCAGATCTGGGACGCCGAGATGGCCGACCGCGTCGCCCGCCACAAGGAGGACCGCGGCCCCGGCTGGACGACGGTGGAGGAGCCTCTCGACCTGCCCGGCGCACTGCGCCGCCACGCCGGCGCCGGGACGGGCGTGCTGGTCGATTGCCTGACGCTGTGGCTGTCCAACCTGATGATGGCCGAGGCCGACGTGCCCGCCCGTTCCGCCGAGCTGCTGGCCGCCCTGGCGGCGGTGGAGGGGCGGGTGGTGCTGGTTTCCAACGAGGTGGGGCTGGGCATCGTGCCGGACAACGCGCTGGCCCGCCGCTTCCGTGACCATGCGGGGCGGCTGCATCAGGACATCGCTGCCGTGGCCCAGCGGGTGGCCTTCGTCGCCGCCGGGCTTCCGCTGCTGCTGAAAGGAGAGACGCCATGACCGAGGACGCCGACCAGAATGCCCGCCACGCCGAGAAGATGAAGCGGCGCAAGGCGCTGCACGACCGGGTGATGGCCAGCAAGACGCAGGAGAAGGGCCTGCTGATGGTCAACACCGGCAACGGCAAGGGCAAATCCACCGCCGCCTTCGGCCTGATCCTGCGCGCCGCCGGTCACGGCATGCGGGTGGGCGTGGTGCAGTTCGTCAAGGGCGCCTGGTCCACGGGCGAGACGGTGGCGCTGGAGCGCTTCGACGACCTCGTGGACTTCTTCACGATGGGCGAGGGCTTCACCTGGGAGACCCAGGACCGCGAGCGCGACATCGCCGCCGCCAAGGCCGCCTGGGTCAAGGCGCAGGAACTCATGGCCGACCCCAAATACAGCCTCGTCGTGCTGGACGAGCTGAACATCGTCCTGCGCATGGGCTATCTGCCGGTGGAGGAGGTCCTTCCGGTGCTGACCGGGCGGCGCGAGGGGCTGCACGTGCTGGTCACCGGCCGCACCGCCAAGCCGGAGCTGATCGAGGCCGCCGACCTCGTGACCGAGATGACGCTGGTCAAGCACCCCTTCCAGGCGGGCATCAAGGCCCAGCCGGGCATCGAGTTCTGAGCCATGCCGCGCGCGATCATGCTTCAGGGCACCGGGTCCGACGTCGGCAAGTCGCTGCTGGTGGCCGGGCTGTGCCGGGCGCTGGTGCGCCGCGGCCTGACCGTGCGGCCCTTCAAGCCGCAGAACATGTCCAACAACGCCGCCGTCACCGCCGACGGCGGCGAGATCGGGCGCGCCCAGGCGCTCCAGGCGCGGGCCTGCGGGGTGGCGCCGTCCGTCCACATGAACCCGGTGTTGCTGAAGCCGCAGTCGGACGTCGGGTCCCAGGTGGTGGTGCGCGGCGTCGTGGCGGGCACGGCGCGGGCCGGCGACTACCAGTCGCGCAAGGGGCAGCTTCTCCCCACCGTGCTCGACAGCTTCGCGCGTCTGAAGGCCGAGGCCGACGTGGTGGTGGTCGAGGGGGCGGGCAGCCCGGCCGAGGTCAACCTGCGGGCCGGCGACATTGCCAACATGGGCTTCGCCACGGCGGCGGGCGTGCCGGTGGTGCTGGTGGGCGACATCGACCGCGGTGGGGTGATCGCCAGCCTCGTCGGCACCCACGCCCTGATCCCGTCGGAGGAGCGGGCGCTGGTCGCCGGCTTCCTCATCAACAAGTTCCGCGGCGACGTGCGGCTGTTCGACGGCGGCCTCTCGGTCATCGCGGAGCGCACGGGCTGGCCGAGCTTCGGCGTCGTGCCCTGGCTGGCCGACGCCGCCCTGCTGCCGGCGGAGGACGCGGTGGCGCTGGACACCTGGAAGACCCGCTCCGGGGGGCGGTTGCGCGTCGCCGTGCCGATGCTGTCGCGCATCGCCAACTTCGACGATTTCGACCCGCTGGCCCAGGAGCCGGACGTGGCCTTGTCGATGGTGCCGCGTGGCCAGCCGCTGCCGGGCGACGCCGATCTGGTCATCCTGCCGGGCAGCAAGGCGACCATCGCCGATCTGGCGGTGCTGCGCGCCCAGGGCTGGGACGTCGATCTCGCCGCCCATCGCCGGCGCGGCGGGCGGGTGCTGGGCATCTGTGGCGGCTACCAGATGCTCGGCCGGCGAATCGCCGACCCGGACGGCATCGAGGGGCCGCCGGGCGAAGCCGAGGGGCTGGGCCTGCTGGACGTGGACACCGTGCTGAAGGGGCCGAAGGTGCTGGCGGAGGCAACCGGGACGGAGACCGTCACGGGGGCCGCGGTCGCCGGCTACGAGATGCACATGGGCCGCACGGAGGGGCCGGACCGCGCCCGCCCGATGCTGATCCTGGCGAACGGTCAGACGGATGGCGCGGTGTCCGCCGACGGGCGGGTGATGGGATGCTACCTGCACGGCCTGTTCGGGGCGGACGGCTTCCGCGCCGCTTTCCTGACGGGGCTGGGGGGCGAGGCGTCCGGCCAATCCTACGCGGCGACGGTCGAACAGGCGCTCGACCGCATCGCCGCCCGGCTGGAGGAGCATGTGGACATCGATGCCCTGCTGGCCGCCGCCCGGTGAGCGGCAGCTTCATGAAACGGATTTCATGATCCCGCAACGCTGGGGTCAGACGGGGGGCGCTAGAACTGCAGTCATTGACGACGTTTGATTACTGGCGAGTCATCCACCGGCGGTTCCCGCCGCCGGCCACACACGATCCGGAATGTTCCCGCATACCCTCGGATCGTTTCTTGCGGCGGTGTGCATTGGGTTTTTGCCTTGGATCGGCGTCCCCCGCCCAGGCTTCCCCCCAAACCCTTGCACACCGCCGTCTTCTTTTCTCCCCATGGGCGTCTTCGGAAACCGCCGCGCTTGACGCGGAGCCCCCTCGGCGGGCTTGAATGGGTGCCACAGGCCCCGTATCCCCGCTGCCGAGACCCCATCCCCGTGCGTCCCGTCGTTCTCTTCCCCCTGTTCCGCCCGGTGACGGCGCTCCCCGGCCTCGGTCCCCGGCTGGGCAAGCTCGTCGAAAAGCTGGCCGGTCCGCAGGTCGTGGACCTGCTGTGGCACCTGCCGTGCGGCGTCATCGACCGCCGCTACGCCCCGAAGATCGCCGAGGCGCCGAACGGGCGGATCGCCACCATGACGGTGCGCATCGATTCGCACGCGGCCCCGCACAATTCCCGCCATCCCTACAAGGTCCGCTGCACCGACGAGACGGGCGTGCTGGAGCTGATCTACTTCCATGTGAAGGGCGATTGGCTGGAACGGCAGATGCCGGTCGGCAAGACGGTGGTGGTGTCCGGCAAGGTCGAGTGGTTCCACGACACGCCGCAGATCACCCACCCCGATGCCGTGGTCCCGCTGGAATCGAAGGACGAGATCGAGGCGGTGGAGCCGGTCTATCCGATGACCGCCGGGCTTCCGGCCAAGACGCTGCGCAAGGCCGTGCGCGCCATGCTGACCGACGTGCCGGAGCTGCCGGAATGGCAGGACGCCGCGTGGCGGTCGCGCAACGGCTGGCCGACTTGGCACGAGTCGATCCGCCGCGCCCACACGCCGGAGGACGAGGCGGACCTCGCCCCGACCAACCCGATCCGCCGCAGGCTGGCCTATGACGAGCTGCTGTCGAACCAGCTCGCCCTGACGCTGGTCCGTATCCAGCAACGCCGCCTGTCGGGCCGCGTCATCCAGGGCGACGGGCGGCTGCGCGCCAAGGTGGCCGCGGCGCTGCCCTTTTCCCTGACCAACTCCCAGGCCACATCGCTTGCGGAGATCTACGAGGACATGGCGGCGGAGCGGCGGATGCTGCGCCTGCTCCAGGGCGACGTCGGCAGCGGCAAGACGGTGGTCGCGCTGATGGCGATGCTGAACGCGGTGGAGGCCGGCCATCAGGCCGCCCTGATGGCGCCGACCGAGATCCTGGCCCGCCAGCACGCCGAAAGCCTCGCCCCGCTGTGCAAGGCGGCGGGGGTGGACCTCGCTTTGCTGACCGGGCGCGACAAGGGCAAGGCCCGGCAGGCCGTGCTGGACCGGCTGGCCTCGGGGGAGCTGCCCCTGCTGGTCGGCACCCACGCGCTGTTCCAGGAGGATGTCGCCTTCAAGGACCTCGCCCTGGCGGTGATCGACGAGCAGCACCGCTTCGGCGTCCACCAGCGGCTCCAGCTCTCCGCCAAGGGGCGGGCGGTGGATGTGCTGGTGATGACGGCGACGCCGATCCCGCGCACGCTGACCCTGACCGCCTACGGCGACATGGACGTGTCGCGCCTGACCGAGAAGCCGGCGGGGCGCAAGCCGATCCAGACCGTGACCATCGCGCTCGACCGTCTGGAAGAAGTGGTTCACGGCATCCACCGCAAGGTGCAGGAGGGCGCGCGGGTCTACTGGGTCTGTCCGCTGGTGGATGAATCGGAACAGACCGACCTCGCCGCCGCGACGGAGCGCCACGCCTTCCTGCGCGCCACCTTCGGCGACCGGGTGGGGCTGGTGCACGGCAAGATGCGTGGGCCGGACAAGGACGCGGTGATGGCCGCCTTCCAGGCCGGCAATCTGGACGTCCTGGTCGCCACCACGGTGATCGAGGTCGGCGTGAACGTGCCCGAGGCCACCGTCATGGTGATCGAGCACGCCGAGCGTTTCGGCCTCGCCCAGCTTCACCAGCTCCGCGGCCGGGTGGGGCGTGGCGAGAAGCCGTCCTCCTGCCTGCTGATGTTCGACCCGCAACTGACGGAGACGGCGCGCGCGCGCCTGAAGACGATGCGCGACACCGAGGACGGCTTCGTCATCGCCGAGGAGGACTTGCGGCTGCGCGGTGCGGGGGAGGTGCTGGGCACCCGACAGTCCGGCCTGCCCGAGTTTCGCATGGCCGATCTGGCGGTGCACGGCGACCTGCTGGCGGCGGCCCGCGACGATGCGAAGCTGATTGTGGACCGCGATCCGGATCTGGCCGGCGAGCGCGGTCAGGCACTGCGGACTCTGTTGTATCTGTTCGAGCGGGACGCTGCGGCCAAGACATTGCGGTCTGGGTGAGAAGGAAGCGTCAGGAGGCTCTCACGCCCGCTTCCGCTCCTCCAGCAGCGCGGCCTTCACCTCACGGAGCTTGCGGTCGGGCGGGGTGACGATGCCGCCGGACATCACCAGCTTCAACCCGTCCTCCACCGTCATGTCCAGCACGGTCACCTCGCGCCGCGGCAGGATCGCCAGATAGCCAGCGGTCGGCGGGGCGCAGGGGATGAAGACGTGCACCATCTCCTCTTCGGAGATCTTCTGGATCTCCGGATGGGCGGCGCCGGTGATGAAGCCCAGCGACCAGATGCCGTGGCGCGGGAACTCCACCAGGACCACCTCGCGGAAGGCCTTGGACTTCTTGGCGAGCACCGTCTCGACGATCTGCTTCACCGCCCCGTATACGGAGCGGACGACCGGCATGCGCTCCACCACGCCCTCGCCGATGCGCACCACCAGCCGCCCGACATAGCCGGCGGCGAAGGCGCCGATCAGGGTCAGCACGATGATCAGCGTCAGCACCCCGATGCCGGGGATCGAGAAGGGCAGGTAATTCTCCGGGTTGTAGGCGGAGGGGATCAGCGGCCGCACATGCCCGTCGATGAAGGCCAGCAGCCACCAGCCGAGATAGACCGTGACCGCGATCGGCGCCGTCACCAGAACGCCCGCCAGGAAGTAGGCGCGCAGCCGCCCCATCAGGCCGATGCCGGCGGGCCGGTGGGACGCGCTCTCGTCCGCCGCGCTCTGGCTGTTCTGCTCGTTCCGATCCAACGTCCCACCCCCGCAAATCCGACGCCCGGTATAGTGATACAGGACATGGCTCCTGCTCAATCCACAACGACGTATCGGCCGGCGGGAAAGAGTCGGCGGGGAGAAAGCGAAGGAACTCCCTCCGGAGGGCTGGTCCGCCACCCCTGCGCGCATCACATCGCTGAGGATGACCCATACCCCCCGCATCCTATCCCTCGCCACGGCCCTGCCGCCCCATCGTCTCGGCCAGGACGAGGCGCTCGGCGTCGCGCGGGCCGTCTTCGGGCCGCGGATGCGCGACTTCGACCGGCTCGTGCCGGTCTTCGCCAACACCGGCATCGAGACGCGCCACGCGGTCATGCCCATCGACTGGTACATGGAACCGCGCGGCTGGCCGGAGCGCACCGCCGCCTTCCGCGACGGCGCTTTGGCTCTGCTGGAAGAGGCGGCAGGGCAGGCGCTGGCCCGCGCCGGTCTGGGGCCGCAAGATGTGGACGCCATCGTCTGCGCCTCGACCACCGGCATCGCCACGCCCAGCCTGGAGGCGCTGCTGCTGGAGCGTATGGGCTTCCGGCCCGACACGGTGCGGCTGCCGCTGTTCGGGCTGGGCTGCGCCGGCGGCGTGCTGGGGCTGACCCGCGCCGGGCAGATCGCCCAGGCGATGGCGGGGCGGACGGTGCTGTTCCTGGTGGTCGAGCTTTGCACGCTGGCCTTCCGCTCGGCCGAGGCGACACCGACCAATGTCGTCGCCAGCGCCCTGTTCGCGGACGGCGCCGCTGCCGCGGTGCTGCGGGACGATGGGGACGGAGAGGGGCCGCGCCTCGTCGATGGGGCGGAGCACACCTGGCCGGGAACGCAGGACGTGATGGGCTGGCGGGTCGAGGACGACGGGCTCGGCGTGATTTTCAGCCAGAGCATCCCGGCGCTGATCCGCAGCCGCCTGGAACCGGTGATGGACGGCTTCCTGGAGCGGCGGCGGCTGGCTCGCGGTGACCTCGCCGGGCTGATCTGCCACCCCGGCGGCGCCAAGGTGCTGCACGCGCTGGAGGAGGTCTGCGCCCCGGTGTCCGCCGGGCTGGACGACGCCTGGGCGGTGTTGCGTCGCTGCGGCAACATGTCGGCGGCCAGCGTGCTGTTCGTGCTGGAGCGGCGGATCGCGTCCGGTGCCCGCGGCCCCCACCTGATGAGCGCGCTCGGCCCCGGCTTCACCGCGGCGCTGGCCCAGATCGACCTTTAGGAGCGCTTGGAATGGAGTCGTTGCCGCTGGGCTGGCCCCACGTCATTCTGCTGCTGGTCGCGGCCCAGCGTCTGGGCGAACTGGTCGTCGCCCGGCGCAACACGCGCCGCCTGCTGGCCGAGGGCGCGCAGGAGGTTGGGGCCGCCCATTACCCGCTGTTCGTCGGGCTGCACGCCGGCTGGTTGGCGCTGCTGTTCGCCGTCGTGCCGGCGGAGGCGCCGATCAACGGCTGGCTGCTGGCTCTGTTCGTGCTGCTGCAGGCGGGGCGGGTCTGGGTGATCGCCACGCTGGGGCGGTTCTGGACGACCCGCATCGTCACCTTGCCTGGCGCCCCGCTGGTGCGGCGCGGGCCGTTCCGCTGGGTCCGCCACCCCAATTACCTCGTCGTGGCGGGCGAACTGGCCGTGCTGCCCCTGGTCTTCGGGGCGTGGTGGATCGCGGTGCTGGCCACGCTGCTGAACGTGCCGCTGACCCTGCACCGCATCCGTGTCGAGGATGGCGCGCTGTCCGGACGGCGCGTTCTCAGGTCAGCAGGAAGCACAGCATCGTGACACAGCCGGCGATGGCCGCCCCGTCGAGGTGGTTGGGGAAGGCGTGCCAGAAAGACTCGCGGGACTCCGGCTCCGATCGGTCCATCTCATCGAGCCACAGGCCGGCCGGCAGGCCGCCGTTGGCGCGCTCCGCCAGGGCGCCGGACAGATGGGCCATCGAAACCGCCAGATAGCAGAACTTGACGAAGTTCAGGACGAAGTACATCGGCCCACCGGCCTCCGCGATGGGGTCGGTCACGCCGCCCATCGCCGCCACAGCGGTCGCCATGGCGATGGCTGCGGCGAAGGGGATGGCGACGACCGACAGCAGGCGCTGCGAATCCACGCGGCCAGCGTTGGGAATCAGACCGCGGGGAACAGGGCCGGAGGGCAGTTGGAACGACATGGCTCTCTCAATTCCGGTGGGCGCGTCCCATCCGTTCTGCCGCCTTCAGGGTTAACGGGACGTTAGCGATACCCGTTGGAGGGAGATGGTTCCACCTTTGCGCAGGCCCGGCTAAGCTACCCGCCCATGACTTCAAGGCCGCCGACCAACCAAGGAGACACCGTGCCTGCCGACGCTGGACTGTCCCGGCTGGACGGAATCACGCTGCTGAGCCCGCTGTCCGCGGAGGAGCGCGCCGCCGTGGCGCGCCAGTGCCGCTGGCGCCGCTTTCATGCCAACGAGCAGATCATCGACCACCAGGGGGATTCGCGGGACGTCGTGCTCGTGGTCCATGGGCGTGTGCGGGTGCTGAGCCATTCCCCGGCAGGCCGCGAGATCAGCTTCGACGACATCGAGGCCGGCGGCTTCCTGGGCGAGATGGCGGCCATCGACGGTCTTCCGCGTTCGGCCTCCGCGGTGGCGCTGGAGGACGGGACGCTGATCGCCTTCCTGGCGCCCCGGCCATTCCAGGATCTGGTGTCCGGCCGCCCGGAACTCGCCATGGCGGTGATGAGGCGGCTGTGCCGGGTCGTCCGCATTGCCACCGACCGGGTGATGGAACTGTCGACGCTGGGCGCCAACAACCGTGTTCACGCCGAACTGTTGCGGCTCGCCAAGCGGGGGCGGGTGGAAGGGGCGACGGCGGTGATCGCTCCGATCCCCGTCCATGCCGACATCGCCAGCCGGGTCAGCACCGCCCGCGAGACGGTCGCCCGCGTGCTGAACGACCTCGCCCGCGATGGGCTGGTGGAGCGGCGGGCCGACGCGCTGGTCGTCCACGACCTGCAGAGGTTGGAAGCGTTGGTGGAGGATGTCCGGGCCGGCGCCTGATGACGCGCCGCCCGGAAAGGACGAATCAAATCGCCCGCCCCAGAACCGTTAGGATCAGGGTGCGAAGCGATTCGGGGTCATAGGGCTTGGGAAGGAAATGCCAGCCGGCGCCGCGGATCTCTGCCTGGGTGGCAGCGGACTCGTCTCCGGTGGTGATGATGACCGGGACAGCGGGACTGATCTTCATCAGAACCGCCCTCACCGACTCCGGCGCCTTGCCGTGCCGGCCCAGATGGAAATCGGCGACCAGAACGTCGGGCGCTTCGCCGTTCAGCGCGTCCAGGAGAGCGGCGGGGGTCGGGGCGCTGACCAGCAGCATTCCCCAATCCTCGAACAGAGTTTCCATGCACAGGCACAGCACCATGTCGTCCTCGAGAAGGGCGACGGTCAATGTGCCGGAACTTGCGGATCGGCCGGCGAGGGGGGCGTCGGTCATGCGTTATCCAATGAACAGCGGGGAAACCAATGTAAAACAGGACGGCGATGCC
This sequence comes from Azospirillum himalayense, assembly GCF_042657465.1. Taxonomy (NCBI): domain Bacteria; kingdom Pseudomonadati; phylum Pseudomonadota; class Alphaproteobacteria; order Rhodospirillales; family Azospirillaceae; genus Azospirillum; species Azospirillum himalayense. The sequence goes on from NZ_JBHSLC010000005.1 coordinate 153,597, forward strand.
GGCTGCCCGATACCGTCCGTCCGGCCTGTTTGGGAAAGCTGTTGCGGGGGTGACCGCGGTCCGCTCCGTAAGCAGTGTGCTTAGTTATCTGTGCAGGTAATTTAGATTCTATATCGAACGGCCCGCCACCGCATTGTCATAGGTTAATCGGAAGAGGGATATCGCCGGGCATCGAAGAGCCGATCAATCGCCAGCGCGCTTGCGGTCGGACTTGGCGTCCAGCGCGTGCTCCAGCTGTTTGGGGGCTTGAATCAGATGCAGGTACAGCTCGTCGAACTGGCCGACGGAGGCGAGCTGCTTCACATCATGGACGGTGATCTGCTGTCCGGCCAGATCGATCAGCCCGATGTCGCGCAGCCGGCGGAGCGTCCGGTTGATGTGGACGATGCTGAGCCCCAGCGCGTCGGCCAGAATTTCCTGGGTGACGGGCAGGGTGAAACGCCCCGCCTCGACCAGCCCGACGATGCTCAACCGCCGCAACAGTTCCACGATCAAATGGGCGGTGCGTTCCAGCGCGGTGCGGCGTCCGACGCTGAGCAGGCGTTCGGCAATGATGGCCTCCTCCTTGGCGCCCGACCAGGCGAGGGCGGCGGCCAGACGGGGGAAGAGCTTGAACAGTTCGATGATGCGTTCCGGCTGGAAGTTGGCGACCTCCGCCGGGGTCAGGGTGGTGACGCCATGGTCCGCCGTCTCGAACAGGTTGCAGTAAAAACCGATGATGTCCCCGGGCAGGACAAAATTGACGACCTGCCGCCGCCCGTCGGGAAGCGCTTTGTGACGGATTGCCCAACCTTTGCGCATCACCCGCACGCAACCGTAGCGTTCTCCCTGCTGAAGAAGATCGGATCGCGAGCCGTGCCGGGTAACATTGCGCTCCAACTCGTTGAGGAAACTCTTCTCCTCATCTGTCAGGCTCATGTAACTCGTTATCTTGCGTCCCAGTGGAGATGACGGTATGTTGGCCTGGGCGCGGGTCATTTCTGTTCCAGCCTTTGATCGTCCAATTGTTATGGCCCCGAAGCGAGTGCCACTGCCAGCCCAATTCCGGGCGGCCTCGAACGATTAAGCCAAACGATAAAACCATCTATAACATAGGTTAATGGGGGTTAGATTTTCTCGACCGGACAGGTGAGGGATCATATACAAAACTGTTGGTGGCATTGGCCGTATGGGGTTTTGAACGGCCGTCGGTGGTAACAGATGAGTGCGGGGGGCGGCATGGCGGCGGAGCGGGATGCGGCGGGACTGGCTGCCCTCTCGATTTGTGAATCCCTTATGCTCGCATTGGTGGAACGCGGTGTCTTGCGGCTTGAGGAGGCGCATGCCGCGCTCGAGGACGCCGCTGCCGCCCACCAGAATCGCGATCCAAAGGGCGAGGACCCGAACCTGCATCGCTTGGCGTTGCAGATCGTCGAGCGCCTGATGATTCAGGTGAACGCCACCCATCCCGCGTCGGCGCATATCGGGATTGGGCAGATGGCGGACGGCGGTTCCCAGGACTGAGAACGCGCACGGGACGCCATTCCGGGCGAAACGAAGAGAGCCCCGCCATTCCGGCGGGGCTCTCGTCATGCTTGCGATTCGGATCGGCGATCCGATGGGCGGGTATGGTCAGTCCGCCCCAGCCTTGGCGGCTTCCGTGGGCTCCGGCCGTTGCTTGCCCAGCCCGATGTTCGGGAAGGCGTTGATCAGCGCCGTGATGAAGGCCGACAGGTAGGGCAGCGACTGCACGACCAGCAGGCCCGACCACATGAAGGCGTCGCGGTTCTCGTGACCGAACACCACCACGATGGCCAACGCGGCGCCCCACAGGCCCAGCAGCAGAGCGATCTCCTCCCGCGCCATCAGGAAGGCCTGCATCAGCGCCGGCTGGTTCTCGCACTTCGGCGTGCGGACGAAGGGACGCCCGGAGGTGAGCATGCCCAGCCACATGGCGCGGCCCACCGTGTGGGTCAGCGCCATGCCGGCGATGGCCGCCCCCACCTTGTCCCAGAAGCCGCACTTCACCCGCGCCTCGTACAGCCAGAGCGATGCGCCGACCTTGAAGGCGAAAACGCTGAGCGTCGGGATCATGAAGACGCTGGGCGGGAACTCGAAATATTTCGGGAAGGCGAGCAGGCCGAGCGACCAGATGATGCCGGCAATGCCGAAGATCATGTGGGCGGCGTCGGCGAACCAGGGCAGCCAGCCGGTGATGAAGTGATACTTCTGCCCGGCGGTCAGGCGCGGGCCGCCCGGCAGCAGGTCGCGCCAGTGGTGCTTGAGGATCTGCACGGCACCGTAGGCCCAGCGGAAGCGCTGCGTCTTGTAGGCGGAGAAGCTGTCGGGGACGAGGCCCTTGCCGTAGCTCTCGGGCATGTAAACGGCTTCGTACTTGTGCTCGAACAGGCGCAGGCCGAGGTCGGCGTCCTCGGTGATGCACCACTCGCCCCAGCGGCCGACCTCTTCCAGCGCCGACTTGCGGATGATGGTCATGGTGCCGTGCTGGATGATCGCGTTGCGCTCGTTGCGCTGGATCATGCCGATGTGGAAGAAGCCGGCATACTCCCAGTTGATCATCCGCTGGAACAGGTCGTGGCTCCAGTCCCGGTAGTCCTGCGGGGACTGGACGAAACCGACCTCCGGCCGGTCGAAATGCGGGATGGTCGCCTTCAGCCAGTCGGGATGGACCTGATAGTCGCTGTCGATGACGGCGATGTGCTGGGCGTCCGGGGCCGTCTGGGCGAGGCCGAAGTTCAGCGCGCCGGCCTTGAAGCCCGGCCAGTTGTCCAGGTGGAAGAAACGGAACTTCGGCCCCAGCTTGCGGCAGTACTCCTCGACCGGGCGCCACACCGCCGGGTCCTTGGTGTTGTTGTCGAGCAGCAGGACCTCATAGTTCGGGTAGTCCAGCCGGGCCAGCGCGTCCAGCGTCTCCATGACCATGTGCGGCGGCTCGTTGTAGCAGGGCACATGGATGGAGACCTTCGGCGCGTTCGGCAAGGGCGCCGCCGAGCAGGGCTGGAACTTGCGCTTGAAGCGGTCCTGCCAGACGACCTCGGTCAGTTCGAGCCCGTCGATCAGCATGACGGCGAGCAGGACGAGCTGGCAGAAGACCAGGATGCCCCAGGCGATTTCCGTGGTGGTGGCGAGGCCGGCGACGCTGGCCGCCGTGAAGGTGAAGACCAGAACCGACGACACGCCCTGGATCATCGCGCCGTAGAAGACCTGCCCGCCGAACTTCAGATCGCCGCCGCGGCGCCACAGGAAGAAGACGAGCGGCAGGAAGCCCACCGCGATGGAGACGCCGCACATCAGCGGCCAGTTCCGCAGCTCCGTCACCTCGCCGATCATCGGGAACTTCGGCTTGCGCCACGCGTCCCACAGGCCCCAGCTGGTGCCGGCGGTGCCTTCGATCTCCCGCTTCCAGGGCTGGTCAAAGGCTTCCATGATGAAGTAGTCGAGCTTGTTCTGCGCCGCGACGTTCAGAAAGGTGCGGATGAACTTGGCCTGGTTGACCTGGCTCGCCTCGGCGCCGCGGCGCCACGGGCCGTCGGCCGGCCAGCCGATTTCCGAGATCAGGATGTGCTTGTTCGGGAACTTGGTCTTCAGCTCGTTGTAGCGGAACATGGCGTAATCGACCGACTGGTCGGCGGGCACGCCCTCCCAATAGGGCAGCAGGTGGACGGCCAGGAAGTCCACCGCATCGGCCAGTTCCGGATGCTCCAGCCAGACGTGCCACGGCTCCGCGGTGGAGACCGGGACGTTGACCTTCTTCTTCACGCGCTTGATGTATTCGATGGCTTGCGGGACGGTGACGTCGGCGCGCAGGATCGCTTCGTTGCCGACCAGGACGCGGCGGACGTTGTTGTTGTCGCGCGCCAGCTTGATCAGACCGTTGATCTCCGGCTCGTCGATCTCCGGCTTGCCGGCGATCCAGGCGCCCGCGGTGATCGGAATCCCGTACTTGCGGGCGATGGGCGCCGTCTGCTCCGACCCGTCGGTGGTGGAGTAGATGCGCACGCCCTTGACCGACCCCTCCAGGGCCTTCATGTCCTTCTCGATGTCCTCCGCCGAGGCCTTGTCGCCCTTGGACGGGCTCTTGTCCGGGTGGAAGGGCGTGTAGCCGACGCCGCTGATGGCGCCGCCCCAGGACCGTTCGGCGACCGGGCGGTTCCACAGCGCCCAGACTCCGATGTTGCCCAGGATCACGAGAAGAAGAGCCGCGATCGCCGACTTGCGCATGACTGTCTTTCTTTGTCCCAAACGTCTGCCGGCCGTCCTGGCTTTGTCCGCCCCGGCCGGGCATCTTTCAATTCAGCGACAGGGTTCAACCGGATCGGCACGCAGGGGGACTCGCCGCCCCGACACCGCCTTCGGACCGAACACCCGTACCCACCACCCTGGTTGCAGGACACGTCTCAATCCGCCGCGCGATCCATGTTTGCCGGAAGACCGAACGCCTCCGACCGGAACATCATCGGACCGAATAAAGATCGTGCGGCAGTTTATACATTTTTCCCAGTCCCGCAACCAGTCCCACTCCGACGCGCCGGTGCCCAGGCCTGCAGCGGCGGCAATCCCCACTGGACGAACGCATCGGATGGGCGTTTTCTTCCCGGACGCCGCAAGGAAAACCTTACGGGCCGAAGGGAAGACAAGCACAGGGAAGACACGGGACCCCATGACGATGTTCCATCTGCATGACCGTTTGCAGGCCGATACCGCCCTCATCGCCGAATGGCCGCTGTGCCGCGTCCTGTTGATGGACAACCGGGTGTGGCCTTGGCTGATCCTGGTTCCCGTGCGGCAGGGCCTGACGGAAATTCACCAGATGTCCCGTGAGGACCAGCACCGGCTGGTGGACGAGATCGCCCAGGCCTCGCGCGTGTTGGAGACCCTGTTCACCCCGGACAAGATCAACGTCGGGGCTCTGGGCAATCTGGTTTCACAGCTTCATATCCATGTCATCGCCCGCTCCAGGACGGACCCGGCGTGGCCGGGGCCGGTGTGGGGATCGGGCTTCGCGGAGCGCTACAGCCCGGAGGAGCGGGACAGCCTTATCCGAAAGATCGGGGAAGGGTTGGGCCAAAAGTGAGGCTTGGCAAAGCCGAACGCGACAGTCCTATCTCCCTTTGCGGCCAAGCGAAGGCGTGACGTTTCTCCTGCGGCCCTGTTTACGGTCGCTGAAACATTCACCGATCAAAGGAGAGGGCACCATGAACACCGACCGCATCACCGGTGCCGGCAAGGAGCTGAAGGGCGAAGTCAAGAAGCAGGCCGGCGACCTGACCGGCAACCGGGATCTGAAGGACGAGGGCCGTGCCGACAAGGCCGAGGGCAAGCTGGACAAGGTCGTCGGCAAGGTGAAGGACATCCTCAAAGGCGACAAGTGATGGGCACGGAGGAGCGGGGGCATCGCAAGGACGATGCCCCGTCCGACGCCGCCCAGCGGATCGAGGACAAGCTCATCGAGGAAACCGGGCAGGCCTCGGGCAACCCCGACAAGCCCGTCCAGGAAAAGTTCGATGAATTGGGCGAGAAGCCCGACATCAAGAAGAAGAGCTTGCGGGACTAGGAATCGCCCCCTTCCATCCGGAAGGGGGTTTTCTTTGTCATTCAACGGCGATCCGCGCCTCGACCCGAACCGGGAAATTCACCGAATTGGCGATGAAGCATTTCTCGTGGGCCTCGTGGTGCAGGGCCACGGCCTTGACGGAGTCGCTTCCGTGGGCGAGAGTAACCTGGGGGCGCAGGACGACGTCGGTGAAGCGGCCCCCACCATTGGCGTCCTCGGCCATCGTGCCGGAGGACTTGTCCGTGTAGGCGGTAACGGCGACGCCGTTCACGGCGCACAGATGCAGGTACCACAGCATGTGGCAGGCCGAGAGCGAGGCCACGAGCATGTCCTCCGGATTGTAGCGCGTGGGATCGCCGCGGAAGGCCGGGTCGGACGAGCCGGGGATCGGCGGCTTGCCGGGCGCCGTGATCTCAAGATCGCGGCTGTACGCCTTGTAGCCCGAAGTTCCGGTTCCCTGGTTGCCGGTCCAGGTCACCGTCGTGCCGTACTGGTGTTCGCGCCCTGACATTGGTCCCTCCGGATGTGTTTCCGGGAGGGTAACCGCGGTCACCGCCGCTGAAAAGAAAACGGGGCATAAAAAAAGCGGGAGGGCCGAAGCCCTCCCGCGATCTCAACGCTGCCTTGCCCGTCAACCTCAGCTGGCTTCCGCCGCGCGGGCGTGACGCTTGCGCTCGTTCGGGTCGAGGTAGCGCTTGCGCAGGCGGATGGACTTCGGCGTCACCTCCACCAGCTCGTCGTCGCCGATGTAGGACAGGGCGCGCTCCAGCGTCATCTGGATCGGCGGGGTCAGGCGGACCGCCTCGTCCTTGCTGGTCGTGCGGATGTTGGTGAGCTGCTTGCCCTTAATGACGTTGACCTCGAGGTCGTTGCCGCGGGTGTGCTCACCGATGATCATGCCCTGATAGACCGGAACGCCCGGATCGATCAGCATCGGGCCGCGATCCTCCAGGTTCCACAGCGCGTAGGCGACCGCGGTGCCGTCGGCGTTGGAGATCAGCACGCCGGTGCGCCGGCCGGCGATCGTGCCCTTGTAGGGGGCGTAGCCGTGGAACAGCCGGTTCATGATGCCGGTGCCGCGGGTGTCGGTCAGGAACTCGCCCTGATAGCCGATCAGGCCGCGCGACGGGGCGTGGAAGACGATGCGGGTCTTGTTGCCGCCCGACGGACGCATCTCGATGAGGTCCGCCTTGCGCTCCGCCATCTTCTGCACGACGGTGCCGGAAAATTCCTCGTCCACGTCGACGACGACTTCCTCGATCGGCTCCAGGCGCTGGCCGTTCAGCGGATCGGTCTTGAACAGCACGCGCGGACGGCTGATGGCCAGCTCGTAGCCCTCGCGACGCATCGTCTCGATCAGGATGCCGAGCTGCAGTTCGCCGCGGCCGGCCACCTCAAAGGCGTCGCCGCCCTCGGTGTCGGAGATGCGCAGCGCCACATTGCCTTCCGCCTCGCGGAACAGCCGGTCGCGGATCATGCGGCTGGTGACCTTGTCGCCCTCGCGGCCGGCCAGCGGGCTGTCGTTGACCGAGAAGGTCATCGCCAGGGTCGGCGGGTCGATCGGCTGGGCGTTCAGCGGCTCGGCCACTTCCGGCGCGCAGATGGTGTCGGCAACGGTGGTGGTGGTCAGGCCGGCCAGGGCGACGATGTCGCCGGCGTGCGCCTCGTCCACCGGAACGCGCTCCAGGCCGCGGAAGGCCAGCACCTTGCTGATGCGGGCGTTCTCGATCAACTTGCCGTCGCGGCTCAGCGACTTGATGGCCATGTTGACCTTGACGCTGCCGGTCTGGATGCGGCCGGTCAGGATGCGCCCCAGATAGGGGTTCGCCTCCAGCGTGGTCGCCAGCATGGCGAAGGGCAGATCCTCTTCCACCTTCGGCGCCGGAACGTGGTCGCGGATCAGCTCGAACAGCGGGGTCAGCGTCTCGCGGGCACCGTTCTCCAGGTCCGTGGTCGCCCAGCCGTTGCGGCCCGAGGCGAACAGGGTCGGGAAGTCGAGCTGCTCGTTCGAGGCGTCGAGCGAGGCGAAGAGGTCGAACACCTCGTCATGCACTTCGTGTGGACGGCCGTCGGGACGGTCCACCTTGTTGATGACGACGATCGGGCGCAGGCCCAGCTTCAGCGCCTTGCCCAGCACGAACTTGGTCTGCGGCAGCGGCCCTTCGGCGGCGTCGCAGAGCAGGACCACGCCGTCCACCATGGAGAGGATGCGCTCGACCTCGCCGCCGAAATCGGCGTGGCCGGGGGTGTCCACGATGTTGATGCGCAGGTCGTTCCACAGGACCGACGTGCACTTGGCCAGGATGGTGATGCCGCGCTCGCGCTCCAGGTCGTTGGAGTCCATGGCGCGTTCGGCGACCTGCTGGTTCTCGCGGAACGAACCGGCCTGCTTGAGGAGCTGATCGACCAGGGTCGTCTTGCCGTGGTCGACGTGCGCGATGATGGCGACGTTACGAAGATTCATGTGTCGGGGACTCTTAAATCCGCTCTGGGGCTTCCGTTGCGCAATGCCGCCCCGACACCGCGGCACGTCGGCCGCGCACAACAAAAAAACCCTCCGAGATCGATCGGGGGGCTCTGCCGGGGAAACTGTTGCGACGCAATATAATGATCCGGCTTCATAACGCAAGCGGCGAGGTGGGAGAAACTCGCCCAAAGCGCCTATGCGGAATTTCCTTGCGCCGCGGCGACCGAATCATTGGCGTCTGCGTCTCGGAATCCCACATGGTCCGGTGATGACCAGCCGCGTTTCCGCTTCCCGCCTCGCCGTCATTCTCCTGTCCAGCGCGCTCGCCGCCGTGCCGGGCGACCCGCTGCGCGCGCAGGACCCTGCACCTGACCCCGTTCAGGAGGCCGCACCGCCGCCGGTTGCCGCGGAGGAACCCGGGCAGGATGACCCCACCCCCGACGCCCCCGGCCCGCAGATCCCCTACGAGGTGGAGTTCACCGGGATGGAGGACGACGAGCTGCGCGACCTGCTGCGCGACAGCTCCTCGCTGGTAAGCCTGAAGGACGACCCGCCGCCGTCGGTGCTGGGGCTGGAGCGGCGCGCCGACAGCGACCGGGACCGCCTGCAGACGGCGCTGCGCTCCGCCGGCTTCTACGACGCCGTGCTGGACATCCGGGTGGACGCGGCCCGGACGCCGGCCAAGGTGACCGTGGCGGTGACGCCCGGCGCACCCTACCGATTCAAGACCGTCTCCATCGCCTCCACCGACGGCGCGCCGCTGCCGGGCGGCGAGGTGACGCCGGCCGACATCGGCCTGCCGGTGGGGGAGCGGGCGCGGGCGCCGCAGGTGGTGGACGCCCAGTCCGCGCTGCTGCGCCGGATGACCGACCGCGGCCACCCCTTCGCCACCGTCGCCGAGCGTCGGGTGGTGGTCGACCATGACGACCACAGCATGGACGTCACCTTCTCGGTCGATCCCGGCCCGCTGGTGATGTTCGGCGACACCAAGATCGACGGGCTGGCCAGCGTGGACGAGGGGCTGATCCGCGGGCGCCTGCCCTGGAAGGAGGGCGACATCTACAGCCCGGCCAAGGTCGACCGGGCGCGCCAGCAGATCGCCCAGCTCGATGTGTTCGACACGGTGCGGGTGCGTCTGGCCGAAGAGCCGGGGCCGGGCGGTGTCACGCCGGTGGACGTGACCCTGGCCGAGAAGCTGCACCGCTTCATCGGCGCCAGCGCCTTCTACTCGTCGGAGGATGGCGTGGGCGGCTCGGCCTATTGGGGCCACCGCAACCTGTTCGGCGGGGCGGAGCGGCTGCGGCTGGGCGTCGAGGTCGGGCGAATCGGCGGCGACAACGGCGCTGGGCAGGGGCCGCGCGGCAGCCTGGATCTGCCGGACATCCGTCTGTCCGCCAACTTCCGCAAGCCCGACTTCCTGGCGCCGCGCCAGTCGCTGATCCTGGATTTCCAAGTCGCGTCGGAGCAGCCGCCGGCCTACGATCGCGTCGCCACCATCGGCTCGGCCTCCCTGGAGCGGCAGGTGACCGACCAGCTCAAGGTCTCCTACGGCGTGTCGGGGGAGCGTGGGCGGGTCCGCAACAACCTGCGGGAGTACCAGACCGGATTCATCGGCGTCCCGCTGGGCGTCGCCTGGGACGGCTCGGACAATCTGCTGAATCCGTCCAGGGGCTACCGCGCCTCGCTGCTCGCCACCCCCTGGTTCCCCTACGCCGGGGACACGGACTCGATCTTCACCAGCTTCCAGATCAACGCCTCGGCCTACCGCGATCTGTCCGACGACGGGCGTTACGTCGCGGCGGCGCGCATCGGCGTCGGCAGCACGGTGGGAGCCTCGCTGGACCAGGTTCCGCCGGACCACCGCTTCTATGCGGGCGGCGGCGGGTCGGTGCGCGGCTACGGCTTCCAGAAGGCCGGACCGCGCGACATCTACGGCGACCCGACCGGCGGGCGCTCGCTGTTCGAAGCCGGTTTGGAGTTGCGCGTCAAGGTGACCGAGACCGTCGGCATCGTGCCCTTCGTCGACGCCGGCACCGTCTTCGACAGCGCCTTCCCGGACTTCAAGGAGCCGTTGAAGGTCGGCGCCGGTATCGGCGCCCGCTACTACACCGATTTCGGGCCGCTGCGGGCCGACGTCGCCTTCCCGCTGAACGCCGACTCCGGCGATGCGAAGTGGCAGCTCTATCTCAGTCTGGGTCAGGCCTTCTGATTCGTCCTTTCAACCGGTGATGCCGGGTCGGGTCGCATTTTTGCCACTTGGATCGGGATCGCCCATGCTCTTTCCCGTTATACCATTCGGGGAATGCCGCAACGGGGTGCGTGGTGTCGGGTCTGCGTCGTCTGATCGTTCTTCTTCTGGCCTTCGCCGTCCTGACCGGGGCGGTCCTGACGGAGGCCGCCCGCGCGGCCGACACCGAGGGGGGCGGCTGGGGACCGGCCAACGCCGTCCGGCGCTGGATCGCCCAGACCATCGAGAAGGCGGTGAACGGCCCCGACCTCCAGGTCCGGATCGGCACTATCGGCGGCGCGGTCCCCATCAACTTCACGATCTCGGACGTCACCGTCGCCGACCGCGAGGGCGTGTGGCTGCGGCTGGAGGAGTTGCGCGTCAATCTCGCCCCGACCGCGCTGCTGACCGGGCGGGCCAAGGCCGACGCCATCGAGGCGCAGCGCGTCGTCGTGGAGCGCGCGCCGCTGCCCGCCGAAGGGCCGGAGCCGCCGCCCGACCAGGGGCCGACCTCGCTGCTGCCCAGCCTGCCGGTGGGTGTCGCCGTGGACAAGCTGGCCATCGCCGAGCTGGTCCTGGCGGAGCCGCTGATCGGGCAGGAGGCGCGGCTGAAGATCGACGGGTCGCTCGATCTCGCGTCGGGCGGGTCGTCGCTGGAAGCGCATCTGAACGTGGACCGTCTGGGCGAACAGCCGGGCACGGTGGCGCTCGACGTCGCCTTCAATCCCGACGACAAGCGGCTCGATCTGAACCTGAAGGCGTCGGAGCCGGCGGGCGGGCTGATCGCCACCGCGTTGAACATTCCTGGCGCGCCGCCGGTCAGCGCGTCGCTGGACGGGCAGGGCTCGCTGGACGACTGGAAAGGCACCTTCACCGCGGCGGCGGAGAACGCCGCCCGGCTGGCCGCCGACGCCACGGTCAAGGCGGTGCCGGAAGGGCACGCCGTCACCATCGCGGCGACCGGCGACGTGGCGTCCCTGCTCGGCCCCGACATCGCGCCGCTGACCGGGCCGCAGCCGGCGCTGAAGGGCACCGTGGTGGTCGCTCCGGACGGTGCCCTGACCCTGCAGCCGGTGGCCGTCGAGACCGCCGCCGCCACGGCCAATCTCTCGGGGCGCGTCGGTGCCGACCGCCGCAGCCTCGACCTGCGCTACGAGGTCCAGGCCGGGCCGGACTCCACCCTGCACGGCTTTGTCCCCGGCGTCGCCTGGCGGGAGGGCAGCGTGTCGGGCACCGCCCAAGGCACGCTGGACGCGCTGACCGTGGTGGTGGAGGGGCTGGTCCGCGACCTCGCGGCCGACGATCCCGCCCTGGCCGCGGTCGCCGGGCCGGAGGTGCGGCTGGACGGACGAGCGTTGATCAACGCCGACACCGGGGCGGTGGGGATCGAGGGGGTGACCCTGACGACCGCGGCGGCCAGCGCCGGGGCGCAGGGCAATGTGACCGGCTGGGGCCAGACCGCCGACGTGACAGTGTCTCTGGATGCCGATGACCTGTCGCGCCTCTCCGCTCTCGCCGGGCAACCGCTGGCCGGGTCGCTGGCCGTGGCCGGGCCGGTGCGCCGGCAGGAGGACGGCACGCTGACGGCGGACTTCAGCGGCGCGCTGCGCGGTCTGGAAACCGGAACGCCCGCCGACGGCGTGCTCGGCCGCGACGTGAGCCTGGGCGTGCAGGCGGTGATGGAGCCGGGCGGCGCCATGCGCCTCACCGACCTGACTGTGGATGGCCGCAACGGGCGGCTGACGGGTGATGCCGCCCTGGTGGACGGGGCGGTGGACGCGAAGACCCGGCTGGAGATCGCCGACCTCGCCCCGGTGGGCACCGCCGCCGGAACGGAGATGGCTGGCGGGCTGACGCTCGACGCGACGGCGAAAGGCCCGTTGGACGCATTGGTGGCGGAGGCGGCTCTGCGCGCTCGGAATCTCGCCGTGCAGGGGCGCCGCTTCGGCGACACGCGGCTGAACGCCACCGCGGAGAACCTGCCGGGCACGCCGCAGGGGCGTGTGTCGGCCCGCACGGAACTGGCCGGCGCCGGGCTGACCGCCGACGCCGCCTACGCGCTGGATGGGCAGGTGTTGCGGATCAGCGACCTCGCCGTGGCGAATGGGCCGAACCGGATCACCGGTGCGGTGCGCGTGGCGCTCGACGCCATGACCGCGACCGGCAAGCTCGACGGCAACCTGCCACAGCTCCAGGCGCTGTCGGAGCTGGCCGGCATGCCGCTGACCGGGGCGGCGGGCTTCACGGTCGCGCTGGACGCGCCGAACGGCAAGCAGGCGGCCAACCTGACCGCCAACGCCACCAACCTCCGCGTCGAGGGGGAGGGCGGTCCGCTGCTCGCCGCGCGCCGCCTGACCGCCAACGCCGATGTCGCCGACGCGCTGGGCAGCGCCAGCGGCAAGGCGCGCGTAGAGCTTCAGGACGGGGCCGCCGCCGGCAACGACCTGTCCCGGGTGACGGCCAGCGTGGACGGCTCGCTCGCCAAGGCGGCATTCCGGGCGGAGGCCGCAGGGGCCGGGAGCGACCCGCTGGGGCTCGACCTCGCCGGGGAATTCACCCAGGGCGGCGCGCTGAACCGCATCCGGCTGGACCGGCTCCAGGGCCGCTACAGCGGCGAGTCCTTCCGGCTGACCCAGCCCGCCGCCATCGCCCTGGGCGAGCGGCGCTACGAGGTGTCCGGCCTGCGGCTGGTCAGCGGCAACGCCCAGCTCGCCGCTGATCTCGGCCTGAACGGGGAGCGGCTGTCGGGCGAGCTGCGGCTGGACCGCGTGCCGATGGCGCTGGCCCGGCTGGCGAACCCGACCCTCCGGCTGGACGGCACGCTGAACGCCCAGGCGACGCTCGGCGGCACGGTCCGCCGCCCACAGGCCGACGCCACGCTGCGCGTCGCCAACCTGAAGGCCCAGCAGACCACCCAGGCCGGCGTGCCGGGCCTGAACGCCACCGTCAACGCCCGCTGGAGGGAGGCCCGCCTGTCGGTGGACGGCGACGTCGCCACCAGCAACAACGCGGGCCGGGTGACCCTGACCGCCGCCGCACCGCTGGCGATGAACCCGGACACGCTGGCCTTCTCGGTGCCGGAGCGCGGCCGGCTGGAGGCGGCGCTGCGCGGCGCCATCGACGCCTCGCTCGCCAACGACCTGCTGGCGGCCAGCGGCGACCGGGCGCGCGGTACGCTGCGGCTTGACGTCAGCGTCGACGGCACCGTGGCGGCTCCCCGACTGGGCGGCACGGTGACGCTGGCCAACGGGCGTTACGAGAACCGGGCGAGCGGCGCCATCATCAGCAACATCGACGCCCGGATCGTCGGCGACGGCGACGTCTTCACCATCCAGAGCTTCCGCGGGCGGACCACCAACGGCGGCGAGATCAGCGCCCGCGGCGTGATCCGCCCCGCCGCCGCGGACCCGCAGCAGCAGCTCGCCCTCGCCATCCAGGCCGACCGGGCGCGGCTGGTGCAGAACGATCTGGCGGCGGTCACCATCGGCACCAACCTGACGCTGACCGGCAGCTTCCTGAATCCGCGGCTGGCCGGTCCCGTGCGGATCGAGCGGGCGGAGATCCAGATTCCCAACCAGACCCCGCCCAACGTGGTGGACCTGAAGGTCGTCGAGGTCGGGAAGGGCCGCAAGGCGCAGCCGGTCAGCCTGAAGAACGGGCAGGCTGGCAATGGGCAGCCCACGGCGCCGGAGCCGGCCTTCGCGATGATCCTCGATCTGACGATCAGCGCGCAGAACCAGATATTCGTCCGGGGTCGTGGGCTTGAGGCGGAGTTCGCCGGACAGCTCGCTGTCACCGGCACCTCCAGCCAGCCGCTGGTCAGCGGGCGGCTGAACATGCTGAAGGGCGAGTTGGACCTTCTCGCCAAGACCTTTGTCTTCAAGCGCGGCATCATCGAGTTCGACGGCGGCCCCACCATCGATCCGCGGCTGGATTTCCTGGCGGAGGCCACCGCCAACGACGTGACCGCCCAGGTCCTGGTCACCGGCACCGCCGGACAGCCGAAGCTGGAGTTGACCTCTCCGCAGGGCTTGCCGCAGGACGAGGTGCTGTCCGCCGTGCTGTTCGGGAAGTCGGTCGGCAACCTGAACGCGGTGGAAGCGGTCCAACTCGCGCAGTCCGCGGCGACGCTGGCCGGCTTCGGTGGCGGGGGACCCGGCCTGATCGGCAATCTGCGCCGCGGCCTCGGCATCGACCGGCTGGAATTCACCGGCGGCGCCGACGGCAAGGGCGGGGCGGTGGAGGCTGGGCGCTACGTCAGCGACCGCGTCTATGTCGGGGTGGAGCAGGGCATCGGCGCGAACCAGAGCCGCGCCACGGTCGAGGTGGACATCACCAAGAACATCAAGGCCCAGGCGGACGTCGGCGCCGATTCCGACACCCGCGTCGGCGTCAAGTGGGAGTGGAACTACTGACAGGTCCGACCTTCTAACCTGTTTGCGAGCCGCTTTCGGGCGCTGGTCATCGGCGCGGGAGCCCCCATATCGAGCAAGGATGAAGGCCGCGCCGCCAAGGCTCCGGTCATCGGCGAAGGGGGAGCGGTGCGCGCTGCCAGAAGGATTCCCTACGTCAACCAGGGCATCGTCATGGCCTGCACGCTGGCCTTCGTGCTGGGCGTGCCGCCGGAGTCCCTCGCCTTCGTCCCCGCCTACTTTTTCGGAACGGTGGAGACGGCCGGGCCGCTGCCCAACTGGGCGGTGTGGCGCGGGCTGTTCGGCCATGTCCTGATCCACAGCGACATCGTGCATCTGGTCAGCAACATGCTGGCGCTCTGGGCCTTCGGCGGTGCGGTCGAGCTGGCGATGGGCAGCCTGCGCTACCTGCTGTTCTTTCTGCTCTGCGCCGCGGCGGGGGCCGTGGTGGAGGGGGCGCTGGCTGTCGACCCCATGGCGCCGCTGGTCGGGGCGAGCGGGGCGATTTGCGGGGTGATGGGGGCCTTCCTGCTGCTGCACCCGCAGGCGACGCTCGGGGTGACGCCGGGACCGCGGGTTCCCGCCTCCTTCGTGGTGGGCAGCTTCCTGGCGATCAACGTGGCGATGACGCTGATGCCGCCGGCTCCGGATTCCAGTTTGGGCGACGTGGCCTGGGCTGCCCACCTCGGCGGGTTCGCTGCGGGGATGGCGCTTGTCGCTCTGTTCCGCCGCCCCGGCGTGGCGTTGTGGAGCGTGGCGCGCCTCAGCACCGCGGCGAAGGCCGCCATCTATCTGACGCTGGTGGTGGTTCTGCTGCGCACCCTGTGACCGTCCTTGCTGTGACCGTTGCCTTTGCCGGGCCGGGGCGGAATACTGCGCCCTTCCATTGACGGAGGCATGTGACTATGGCGCAAACCGGGTCCGCGCCGGTGCTCGGCGTGATCGGCGGCAGCGGCGTCTACGACATCGACGGCTTGGAAAACCAGCGCTGGGTGACGGTGGAAACGCCCTTCGGCGACCCATCCGACGAGCTGCTGACGGGCGAGCTGGACGGACAGAAGTTGGTCTTCCTGCCGCGCCACGGCCGCGGTCACCGCATCCCGCCATCCGAGCTGAACTTCCGCGCCAACATCTACGCGCTGAAGGCGCTGGGCGTGACCGAGATCCTGTCGGTCTCCGCCGTCGGCTCGCTGAAGGAGCATCTGCCGCCGGGCACCTTCGTGGTGATCGACCAGTTCATCGACCGCACCTTCGCCCGCAGCAAGAGCTTCTTCGGCACCGGTCTGGTGGCGCATGTGGCGCTGGGCCATCCGGTTTGCGGTCGGCTGGGCGACCTGATCGAGGAGGCGCTGGTCGAGCTGAAGGTGCCGCACCAGCGCCGCGGCACCTACATGGTCATGGAAGGCCCGCAGTTCTCGACCAAGGCCGAGTCCGAGCTGTACCGGGGCTGGGGCTGCGACGTGATCGGCATGACCAACATGCCGGAGGCCAAACTCGCCCGCGAGGCGGAGATGTGCTACGCGACCGTCGCCATGGTCACCGACTTCGACTGCTGGCATCCGGACCATGACCACGTCACCGTGGACGCCGTCATCCGCGTGGTGGTGGCAAACGCCGGCAAGGCCCGGTCGCTGGTCAAGACGCTCGCGCCGAAGCTGCAGGTGCGCGACGGGCTGTGCGCCCAGGGCTGCCACACCGCGCTCGACCACGCGATCATGACCGCGCCGGACAAGCGCGACCCGGAGATGCTGAAGGCGCTCGACGTCATCCTCGCCCGCGCGCTGGGCTGAGGACGCCAATGGAAAAAGCCGCGGGACCCGGCGTGCGTCCGGGTTCCGCGGCTTTTTCTTTTGGTCGGCCGGAAAGCCTCAGTGGCGGGTGCGCGCCGGGGTGACGTAGACGCCGTCCCAATCGACGCCGAACAGCGCGTCGTCGCCGGCCTCTTCCACCAGCTCGTCATAGTCGCTGATGTCGATCAGGCCGAAGATGGACGCGGTGCCCGAGGCGTCCAGGTCGCAGGTGATGACGCGGCCGGCGAACTCGACGGAGGTGAAGAACACCTCCGGCAGTTCCATGCTGTCGAGGTCGGCGGACACCGCGCACTCGATCTCATGAACGAGGCGGGAGGAGAGGGAACCCCGCAATTTCGCCGCCTGGGAGGCCCAGACGATCTTCTTGACCCGCGCAGCCGGGCGGTTGTCGGGCTCGCCGATGCCCTCGTCGGGCTGGGCGGCCATGGCGATCATCCGGGAAACCAGGTTCGACGGGCTGGGCGCACGCATAGAGACCTCCGCTGAAGAACGAGCGCAGATTCACCCGGCGTCGGTTAACGGGGGCTTAAATCCGGATGTCACGGATGGCTTACCTCTTATGCGTAACGACCTATGACGGATCAGGTCGCTGTCGCCGCGTAAGCCGCGGCAAGCCGCGCCGCGGTCACCGCGTTGTGGCGGATCAGAGCCATGTTCGCGGTCAGGCTGCGCCCGCCGGTGATCCGCTCAAGCGCCGCGAGGAGAAAAGGCGTGACGGATTTTCCCGTGATTCCATGATGTTCCGCATCCTTTAGCGCCCGGGTGATGGCCCGCTCCATGGCCTCGCCATCGAGCGCGTCGGCTTCCGGGATGGGGTTGGCAAGGACCACGCCACCCTCCAGACCAAGCTCCCATTTGGCCCGCAGGATCGCCGCGACCTCATGCACGTTGTCACAGCAATGAGAGACAGGCAGACCAGAGTTGCGGCTGTAGAAGGCCGGAAAGGCGTCGGTGCCCAGCCCCAGGACGGGAACGCCGCGGGTCTCCAACACCTCCAGTGTCTTCGGCAGGTCGAGAATCGACTTGGCACCCGCACACACGACGCAGACGCTGGTGCGGGCCAACTCGTCGAGGTCCGCCGACACGTCGAAACTGATTTCGGCGCCGCGGTGCACACCGCCCAGACCGCCGGTGGCGAAAACGGCGATCCCGGCCAGCCTTGCGGCGATCATCGTGGCGGCCACGGTGGTGGCGCCCAGCGCCCCGGTCGCCAGAGCGACGGGCAGGTCGCGGCGGCTCAGCTTCATGACGCTGGTGCCGCCCTTGGCAAGCCGTTCCAGAGATTCGCCGTCCAGCCCGACGCGGATGCGACCGTCGAGAACGGCGATGGTCGCGGGCACCGCCCCTTCGGCCCGCACCGCGTCCTCCAGCGCCGTCGCCGTTTCCAGATTCTTCGGGAAGGGCATGCCGTGGGAGATGACGGTGGATTCCAGCGCCACCACGGGCCGACCCTCGGCCAGGGCGGCGGCGACCTCGGGCGTCGGGGACAGGCGGTGGTGCATGGTCAGGGTCTCCCTCGTTCTCCCGCATCCTGCGCTGTGGTTCGCGTCGGCGCAACCGCAGGAATCGGAATTTTGTCCTTTCGCGAGGACGGCCTATATTGCAGCACATGCCTGCACAAAGCCCCGCCCGTCCCCCCGCCGAACGCTGGATGAAGGTCTGCCCCGAGGGACTCTATGTCGAACCCGGCGGCTTCTACGTGGACCCGTTGCGCCCGGTGGAGCGGGCGGTCGTCACCCACGGCCATTCCGACCACGCCCGGCCCGGCCACGCCCATGTGCTCGCCACCGCCGGAACGCTCGCCATCATGCGGCAACGGCTGGGCGAGGGGGCGGGGGCGGCGACGCAGACGCTCGATTACGGCGAGGCGATCCGCATCGGCGACGTGACGGTGCGTCTGGTCCCCGCCGGCCATGTGCTGGGCAGCGCGCAGGTGGTGCTGGAGCATGCCGGGACGCGGGTGGTGGTGTCCGGCGACTACAAGCGGCGCTTCGACCGCACCTGCGCCCCGTTCGAGCCGGTGCCCTGCGACGTCTTCATCACCGAGGCGACCTTCGGCCTGCCGGTCTTCCGCCACCCGCCGGATTTGGGGGAGATCGACAAGCTGCTGCACTCGCTGTCGATCTTTCCCGAGCGCAGCCACGTCGTCGGGGCCTATGCGCTGGGCAAATGCCAGCGGGTCATCTCCCTGCTGCGCGCCGCCGGCTACGACCGGCCGATCTATCTGCACGGCGCCCTGGAGCCGATCTGCAAACTTTACGAGGGCTTCGGCGTGCCCCTGGGCGAGCTTCGCCCGGCCACTGTGGCGGCCAAGGAAGAGCTGAAGGGCGCCCTGGTGCTGGCCCCGCCCGGCGCGGTGGCCGACCGCTGGGCACGCCGGCTGACCGACCCCGTGGTGGCGATGGCCTCCGGCTGGATGCGCGTCCGTCAGCGGGCGCGCCAGCGCGGCGTCGAACTGCCGCTGGTCATCTCCGACCACGCCGATTGGGACGAGCTGGTCCAGACGCTCGACGAGGTCGCGGCGCCCGAGGTCTGGGTGACCCACGGCCGGGAGGAGGCGCTGGTCCACCATGCGACCCAGCGCGGCATCCGCGCCCGTGCCCTGGCCCTGGTCGGATTCGAGGAGGAGGGGGCGTGAAGAACTTCTCCGCGCTGATCGACGGGCTGGTCTTCATGCCAGCGCGCAACGGCAAGATCCGCCTGCTGGCCGACTTTTTCGCCACCACGCCGGACCCCGACCGCGGCTGGGCTCTGGCGGCCCTGACGGAATCGCTGGTCTTCCACGAGGCCAAGCCGGCGGCCATCCGGCAACTGGTCGCCAGCCGCGTCGATCCGGAACTGTTCGCCCTGTCCTACGACTATGTGGGCGACCTCGCCGAGACGGTGGCGCTGATCTGGCCGGAGCGTCCGGAGCGGGCGAACAGCCTGCCGCCGTCCATGACCGAGGTGGTGGAGACTCTGCGCGCGGCCAAGCGCGGGCAGGTGATGGGGCTGGTGGAGGGCTGGCTCGACACGCTGGATTCATCGGGCCGCTTCGCACTGCTCAAGCTCATCACCGGCAGCCTGCGGGTGGGCGTGTCGGCGCGGCTGGCCAAGACGGCGCTGGCGGAATGGGGCAAGGTCGAACTTGCCGACCTTGAGGAGTGCTGGCATGGGCTGACTCCGCCCTATGCCGACCTCTTCACCTGGCTGGAGGGGAAGTCCGACCGGCCGGCGGCGGGGAAGGGCGCCGGCTTCCGCCCGCTGATGCTCTCGCACCCTCTGGAAGAGGAGGACATGGCCGGGCTCGATCCGGCCGACTATGCCGCGGAATGGAAATGGGACGGCATCCGCGTGCAGTTGGCGGCCCGCGGCGGCGAGCGGCGCATCTACAGCCGCACCGGCGACGACGTGTCCGGCGCCTTTCCCGACATCGCGGACCACATGAATTTCGACGCAGTGCTGGACGGCGAACTGCTGGTCGCCCGCGACGAGGGGCAGATCGCACCCTTCAACGACCTTCAGCAGCGGCTGAACCGCAAGACGGTCACCGCGGCGATGCTCAAGGAATTTCCCGCCTGGGTGCGGCTCTACGACATCCTGTTCGACGGCGAGGAGGATTTGCGGAGCCTGCCCCTCACCGAGCGCCGCGCCCGGTTGGAGCGCTGGCACCACGCGGTGCGGCCGCGGCGGATGGACCTGTCGCCGCTGGTGCCGTTCGAGGGCTGGGAGGCGCTGAAGGGCCTGCGCGAGGGCAGCCGGGAGAACAGCATCGAAGGGCTGATGCTGAAGCGCAAGGACAGCGTCTACGTCGCCGGGCGTCCCAAGGGGCCCTGGTTCAAGTGGAAGCGCGGGGCGCTGACCCTCGACACCGTGCTGATGTACGCCCAGCGCGGGCACGGCAAGCGGTCCAGCTATTATTCGGACTTCACCTTCGGCGTCTGGCGCGGCGAGGAGCTGGTGCCGGTGGGCAAGGCCTATTTCGGCTTCACCGACGCGGAGCTGGTGGAGCTCGACCGCTGGGTGCGCAACCGCACCACCCGCCGCTACGGTCCGGTGCGGGAGGTCGAGCCGGGGCTGGTGCTGGAGGTCGCCTTCGACAGCGTGCACCCGTCGAACCGCCACAAGAGCGGTCTGGCGATGCGCTTCCCCCGCGTCCACCGCATCCGCTGGGACAAGCCGGCGGCGGAAGCCGACCGGTTGGAAACGCTCCAGGCGATGGTCGTGGGATAAACGGCTCAGACGGGCCGCTTCTTCCATTTTGAACCGGGTCGGCGTTGACGCTGGCGGGACGGGGGCTAGTCTTCTGCAACCGTTCGCTGCGGTCGAGCGGGTTGGAAGACATCAAGCCGGAGACCTGACCATGCCGTTCGCCGCCGCTCCCGAATTCAAGAAGCACAAGGCGAAGTGTGAGGCCGAGGCGAAGAAGATCCCGAACTCGGGCGACGCCCTGGCGGTTGTGAAGAAGTCCGGTGACGTGGAGAAGGCCGCTGCGGCTTGGGACAAGGCTTACAAAGGCGGGGACGCCAAGGCGCTGCGCGAGGCGCTGGCCGACCTGCTCCAGGCGACCAAGATCTTCCGGGCGAAGCTCAGCGCGGTGATCGTGAAGGCGCAGAAGGCGAAGAACGAGGGCGCCGTCGAGGTGGCGGCCGACATGCTGGGCGGCGCCATGAACGTCGAGCAGATGGCCCAGCTGGAAAGCCAGTTCGCCCTGAAGAAGCTGGAGAAGGCGGGAAGCGCCAAGGAGATGCCCGCCACCACCTTCTTCGCCGATTGGACCGCCGCCAAGAAGATGTTCGAGGCGCTGACCGGCAAGAAGAAGCCCGCCGAAGGCTTCCTGCTCGCCTTCCGGGCGTCGAGCGGGCTTGAGAAAGCGACGAAGGCGCTGGACGCCGCCACACGCGCCAACGACGTCGATGCCCTGCAAAAGGCCATCAAGGGATTCGAGAAGACCGGCAGCGAGTATTTCGCGACCGTGAAGAAGAAGGCCAAGGTCTCCGTCGCCGCCGACGACACCGACATCCCGGACGAGTCGGAGGAGGCCTTCAACTACGATCAGGCGCTGGCGATCCTGCTGAAGAACCTGAACGTCATCCGCAAGGAAGCCGGCGATATCCTGGCCGAGGCCAGGAAATAAACCGGATTGTCCGCTCTATCTGCTCAGCCGCATGTCGATGTGGTCGATGCCGACATCGTCGTAAATCTCGCTGACGCGCCGGAAGCCGAAGCCGCCGTAAAAACTCTCCAAGTAAAGCTGCGCGCTGATCAGCACGTCGTGCTGCGGCCATTCCTGGGCCAGCCGCTCCAGGCATTCGGCGACCAGCCGGCGGCCCAACGCCTTGCCGCGCCACGCCGGAGCGACCGCCAGCCGCCCGAAGGAGGTGGCGCCGGTCTCCGCGTCCGGCCCGAAGATGCGGGCGTAGCCGACTGGCATCGGTGCGTCGCCGTCATACAGCGCCAGATGCCTGGCCACCGGGTCGCGCCCGTCGAGGTCGGGGAAGGGCGAGGCCTGCTCCACCACCAGCACGCTCTGGCGGAGGTGGAGCATGTCGTGGAAGGTGCCGGCGGACAGATCGGCGAAGCGGAACCAGCGGGAATGCATGTCAGCCCCTAAAAGGAAAAATCGGTGGGGTTCAGATGCTCCACCGCGAAGCCGAAGCGGCTGTGGAGCAATTCGCCGACGCGGAGCCGGTGGCAGAGGTGCGGCGACGCCTCGAAGCAGAGCAGGCAGGCCGGCTTTTCCCGCGCCAGGGCTGCGGCGCGGTTGATGTCGTGCTCGGCTTCCGGCGTCTGCATCTTCTCTTCGACGATCGACCAGAAGCGGTCCAGGTCGCCTTGGTGGGCGGCGACGCGGCCCTCCTTGGGCGTGCCCAGCCCCTTCAGATGGACGTAGCCGATCCCGGCCTCCTCCAGCCCAGCGGACAGCGGCCTCTTGGAGAAGCCGGCGCGGCGGGACAGGGGCAGTTCGCGAACGTCCAGTAGGACTCCGACACCCCGCGCCTTCAACGCACGCAGCACGGAGTCGAAGGAGGCGCCTTCGTAACCTATGGTGTAGAGCGGCGGCGGGCTGCTCATGACGGGGAGGGAAGAGCGTTGCGGATCATGTATTCCGCGATGTCCTTGGGCTTCACCTTGACGTCGGTCAGCGGCTCGTCGGCGGTCATCGCCTTCGCGACGAGAAGGCTGTTCTGCACGTTGGTCAGGGTGATGCGGAAGATGCCGGTGGCGCCCTTCAGCTTTGGGTAGTAGGTCGGATCGATGACCTTCTCCTTGCGCATCAGGCGTTCGATCACCGTCTCCTCCTCAAGGTCCGGCACCTCCTGGCTGTGGATCAGGCGCCAGTCGGATTCGCCTGCCCAGCCGGCCTCGATGGCGACCTTGGCCTCGTCATTGTCGGCGACCACGCCCAGCTTGAAGATGTGCTTTCCCTGTCCGACGTCGGACGCCCATTTCGTCAGCGCAGCGCTGCGCGCCACATAAACCACGGCCATTTTTGCAGATCCTCCCCGGTCAGGCGGCCATGCTGCCGCGAAGCGTCCGCCGAGGCAACCGCCGGAAGATGGGGATGGTGTCAGGGGAAGGAGGATTGCCGGGAGAGCGGCGTGATGAGGATGCGGCTGACCACGTCCTTGCCGAACAGCTTGACGCTTTCCTCGTCGATCTTGCGGCGCAGGGCGGGCATGTTGGCGATGTTACCGCGGACGATCCATCCCTCTTCGATGCCCAGATAAACCGCGCGAAGAGCGGCGTCGTGCAGCCGCGGGATAGCGACCTGGACTTCACCCAAACGGGTGGCGTTCGCCACCTCCAGCATCACCTCGATCTGGGTGTAGCGCTCGACCTGCCCGCGGGTGACAATGGGGACCATCACCGGCTTGATGCGGACGGAGGGCGGCAGGGCCGCCGGCCCCTCCGCTGCCTGGACGACCGTGACCGAACCGGCGACGGTGGCGGCGATCAGGAGGAAACCGAGGAAGGACGCGACCCTGCGCATAAGCGGGCACCGGAGAAATCGATTGGGTGACCCCGATAGTAGGGGTTCGCCCGCCCGCCTTCAATGGCGCCCGCTGTAACAAGAGATTCGGCTTATGATCCGGCGTGCGGTCCTCAGGCTGCCTTCTGACCGCTGGCCTGCATCGCCTTCTTGTTCACATCGTTGATCGCCAGCATGTTCAGCTTCTTGTCGGTTTCCTTCTCTTCGTTCAGAGTCTGCTCCAACAGCTCCGCCACCTTGGTGAGGCCGCAGGCGGTGGCGTAGGCGTGGACCGTGCCGTAGCTGGCGATCTCGTAATGCTCCACCTTCTGGGCGGCCGCGATCAGGGCGGCGTCCTGCACCTCCGGGGCTAGGCCCATCTCCATGATCTCGCGCGCTTCGCTGATCAGCCCTTCCATCGCGTCGCAATGCTTGCCACGGGTGCGGGTGTCCAACTCGTCGAACACCTGCTCAAGCCGCTCGATCTGGCCGCGGGTCTCTTCCAAATGGGACTCGAAGGCCGCGCGGAGCTGCTCGGAATGCGCCGCCTTGGCCAGTTTCGGCAGGGCCTTGGTGAGTTGCTTTTCGGCGTGGTAGATGTCGCGGAGTTCTTCGATCAGCAGATCCTGCATGGTCTTGGCAGCCATGGTGCCGGTACTCCCTTGCTGAGTGCGTCGTCCGCCAACAACAGGACGTAGCAGACGGGGTTCCGGAGCGGTTGCGCTGTGCTAAGGTGGTAACGGGACCGGCGAAGGCCGGCGATGGAGAAGAAGCGATGGTGGGCAATCGAGCGCCTGGAAAAGGCCAGACCGCTGGAAACGGCGCGGGAGGCGGCGTCGGCGAGGTGCTGTTCGAATTCCAGAGGGTCGGCAGCTATCTGAAGGTCATGGCCATCGACCCCGTCACCGCGACGGAAGTGTCGGTCGTCGGTCCGGCCACCGGTAGCCTGGAGCTGTTGAAGCGTACCGCGATCAGCAAGCTCCAGTTCGTTATGAAGCGCGACGCGGCCAAACGCTGAATCTTATACGCGAGTACAGACGCCAAGAAGCGCGCCCTCCCGGCGGGGCGGGGGGCGCGGCTAGTCTTGGCTTCTGCTGATGGTGAGCACTGACATCCCGGTGCCGGACCTGCGGAACCGATCCGGGGGTGAACTGCTCGGTTCCGACTCTAGACCTATGCCGCGTCGTGGGCACTGGTGCATCGGATGTAACGCCTGTAGAACCCGTTCCACGAACGAACGGACCTCCGTGATTCCTGGGCAATGCTTTCCAGATGGCGGTGGTCCCGACCGAATGCGGAGGGAGACGATCGCAATGCGTTGCGTGACGGTCTTGCGGAGATTGCCCGTGCTGTTGAGAGCGACCCTGAAGCCGGCGGCTACGCTGCTGGTGCCGGCCGTGGTGCTGCTAAGCCCGGCGGTGCAGGCGGAAACCACCATCATCTGCACGAAGCCCGGCGTTCCGCTCTGCATGAGCGACACCAGCACCTTTGTCAGCGCGGACAAGATGGCCGCCTGTCAGTTCGAGGTGAAGGAGTACGTGGACAAGACCATGGACTATCTGCGCTGCCTGAACGAGGAAAACACCAGCACAGGCCAGGAACTGACCCGCAACGTGGAACGATTCAATTGCCGCCTGTCGGGTCGCAACTGTGGGTGATGAGCAGCGCAGGCGGGTTTGGCAAAGCCCGCCCGCGCGACGGTTCGGATCGATCCAGGGCCAAAACGGCATAACGGCGTAACGACACAGGGCCGGCCTCCCATCGGGGAGGCCGGCCCTGTTCGTTCAGGACGGTGCTGGCGTTCAGCCGGCCTTGCGGCGGGTCTGGCGGCCGGAGCTGCGGCCGAGGCCGATCCGCTTCGCGAACTCGGAGCGCTGCGCCGCGTAGTTCGGCGCGACCATCGGATAATCCGGCGGCAGGCTCCAGCGCGCCCGGTATTCATCCGGCGACATGTTGTAGGTGGAGCGAAGATGGCGCTTCAGCATCTTCAGCTTTTTGCCGTCTTCCAAACACACGATGTATTCGGGCGTCACCGACTTGCGGATCGGCACGGCCGGCTTCAGGGGCTCTGAAGGAATTTCTCGAGGCTGCGTGTTCAGTCCGGTCAGCGACGAGTAGACCGTGTTGATCACCTCGGGAATCTGCTGCGCCGGCAGAACGTTCTTGCTGACATATGCGGAGACGATGTCCGCGGTCATCCGCAGAAGCTCGTTATCGGGCACATCGGCGCGAAGCTGGTCACTCATTGCCATTAGTCCTGATTTTTCATTTTGTCCCTAGCAACCAAGTTGCACAGCGTGATTTGGGTGTCAATATAATTTCGAGAGGAGCGAATTAAGTTATTTGCAAACTGCATGAAGTTACAAGGCGTGGCAAATCAGATGTCGCAGGAAATGGCCGGGCTGCGGCTGCACTGCCCCACGTTTAGGCATCGTCTAGTGCGGGGAAGTTGGGCAAGACCATGGGAATCGGGCACCGCAACTGGCCGATTCGTGATGAGAGACCGAATCGGTCAAGCTGCTTACTGGCCCTTAACGTCAACGGCTGCGGGAAATAGAGAAATATTTGTTCTCGGCATGTATCGTGAGCCGTGCCGATCTTTCCGCGCCCGTCCCTGCGTTCCTCCTTTCGCGCTCCTGTGCCCGGCGCAAAGCCCCCGTGCATTGTGTCCTTCTGGTGGTTCGGGGCGATATCTGGTAGCTTGCGCGCCATGCCGCCGTCCCCACCGGGTGTTTCCCCCCCGGGTCCGGCGCCATTGGTATTCGTGCACGGAGTTTTTCTTTCATGACCACCATCGCGATCGCGTCCGATCACGCGGGATACGAGATGAAGGCCCAGATCGCCTCCTGGCTGGCCGGCAACGGCTACGAAGTGCTGGACCTCGGCTGCAACGGTCCGGAATCGGTGGACTATCCGGATTTCGCCACGGCGCTGGCCGGTGCCATCAACGACCAGCGCGCGGCGCGCGGCGTCTTGATCTGCGGCAGCGGCATCGGTATCAGCATCGCGGCGAACCGCCATCCGGGCATCCGTGCGGCCCTGGTGCATGACGTGACGACCGCCCGCCTCGCGCGCCAGCACAACGACGCGAACGTGGTGGCGCTCGGCGCGCGCATCATCGGCGCGGAGATTGCGAAGGACTGCGTGGACGCCTTCCTGACGACCGATTTCGAAGGCGGTGAGCGGCACAGCCGGCGAATCGCCAAGATGGGATGAGACGGCCCTTCACCCGGCCCGTGACTGCTTTCTGAACCAAGGACCTGCCCTGCCATGACCGTGACCAACGCCGACCCCCGCGCCGAGATCGGCCGCTTCTTCGCCGCCTCGCTCGCCGAGACCGATCCCGAACTGGCCCGCGCGGTGCGCGACGAGCTGGTCCGCCAGCAGGAGCAGATCGAGCTGATCGCGTCCGAGAACATCGTCTCCCAGGCGGTGCTGGAGGCCCAGGGTTCGGTCATGACCAACAAGTACGCCGAGGGCTATCCGGGCCGGCGCTACTACGGCGGCTGCGAGTATGTCGACGTGGCCGAGACGCTGGCGATCGAGCGCGCCTGCAAGCTGTTCGGCTGCGGCTTCGCCAACGTCCAGCCGAACTCCGGCTCGCAGGCCAACCAGGCGGTCAACCTCGCCCTGCTCCAGCCGGGCGACACCATCCTCGGCATGTCGCTGGCGGCCGGCGGCCACCTGACCCACGGCGCCGCCCCGAACCTGTCGGGCAAGTGGTTCAAGGCCGTGCAGTACGGCGTGCGCCGAGACGACCACCTGATCGACTTCGACGAGGTCGAGCGTCTGGCCCGTGAGCACAAGCCGAAGCTGATCATCGCCGGCGGCTCCGCCTATCCGCGCGTCCTCGACTACCAGCGCTTCCGCGCCATCGCGGACGAGGTCGGCGCCTACTTCATGGTGGACATCGCCCACTACGCCGGCCTGATCGCCGGCGGCGTCTATCCGAACCCGTTCCCCTACGCCGACGTGGTCACCACCACGACCCACAAGACGCTGCGCGGCCCGCGCGGCGGCATGGTGCTGACCAACAGCGAGGAGATCGCCAAGAAGATCAACTCGGCGGTCTTCCCCGGCCTGCAGGGCGGCCCGCTGATGCACGTCATCGCCGCCAAGGCGGTGGCCTTCGCCGAGGCGCTGCGTCCGGAATTCAAGACCTACGCCAAGAGCGTCCTCGACAACGCCCGCGCCCTGTCGAAGGTGCTGATCGAGGGCGGCCTGGACATCGTGTCCGGCGGCACCGACAGCCACATCGTGCTGGTCGACCTGCGACCGAAGAACCTGACCGGCAAGGCCGCCGAGGCGAGCCTGGAGCACGCCGGCATGACCTGCAACAAGAACGGCGTGCCGTTCGACCCGCAGAAGCCGATGGTCACCTCCGGCGTCCGTCTGGGCAGCCCGGCGGCCACCACCCGCGGTTTCGGCGTGGCCGAGTTCGAGCAGATCGGCCGCCTGATCGTCGAGACGCTGGACGGTCTGGCCGCCAGCAACTCCGGCGACAACGCGGCGGTCGAGGCGAAGGTGCGGGAGGAGGTGCGCGAGCTGTGCCGCCGCTTCCCCATCTACCCGACCCTGTAATCATCAAGACCGACTAAAGGGGAAAGGCCGGACATGCGCTGCCCGTTCTGCGGACACGAGGACACCCAGGTCAAGGACTCGCGACCGACCGAGGACAACTCGGCGATCCGCAGGCGGCGGTTCTGCCCCAGTTGCAGCGCGCGCTTCACCACCTTCGAGCGCGTCCAGCTCCGTGAGCTGACGGTGGTGAAGAGCACCGGCCAGCGGGAGCCTTTCGACCGAGAGAAGCTCCTGCGCTCCATGCGCATCGCCCTGCGCAAGCGCCCGATCGACGCCGACCGCATCGACCGGGTGGTGAACAGTCTGGTGCGCCAGCTCGAATCCTCCGGCGAGAGCGAGATCCCGTCGAAGCAGATCGGCGAGATGATCATGGTGGCGCTCCAGACGCTCGATCAGGTCGCCTACATCCGCTACGCCTCGGTCTACAAGGACTTCCGCGAGGCGTCGGACTTCAACGAGTTCGTCGAGCAGCTCGCCCCCGAAGCCCAGAACGGGTGAGGGGGCGGGCGGCGCCCATGGCGAATCAAGCCATCCACCCCGACGACCTCCGCCACATGCGGGCCGCCCTGGCCCTGGCGGCGCGCGGGCTCGGCAACACTTGGCCGAATCCGGCGGTGGGCTGCGTCATCGTGCGCGACGGCGTGGTGGTCGGGCGCGGCTGGACCCAGCTGGGCGGACGCCCCCACGCCGAGACGGAAGCGCTGGCCCGCGCCGGTGGCGCTGCGCACGGTGCCACCGCCTATGTGACGCTGGAGCCCTGCAACCACTACGGGAAGACGCCGCCCTGCGCTCTGGCGCTGGTGGAGGCAGGGGTGGCGCGGGTGGTGGTGGCCTGCGGTGATCCCGACCCGCGGGTGGCGGGTGGCGGGCTGGAACGGCTGCGCGCCGCCGGGGTCGCGGTGGACACCGGCGTCTGCGAGGCCGCGGCCTGGACGCTCAACGAGGGCTTCTTCCGGCGCATCCAGGACGAACGTCCACTCTATACACTCAAGGCGGCGACGACGCTGGACGGGCGCATCGCCACCCACAGCGGCCAGTCGCAATGGATCACCGGGCCGACGGCGCGGGCCTGGGGGCATCGGCTGCGCGCCACCCACGACGCGATCATGGTCGGCATCCGCACCGCCCTGGCCGACGATCCGGAACTCACCTGCCGCCTGCCGGGGCTTGGCCACCGGTCGCCCGTGCGCATCGTGGTGGACAGCCGGCTGCGCCTGCCGCTGACCGGGAAGCTGGCGGCAAGCGCGCGGTCCGTGCCGACCTGGGTCGTCACCCGCGAGGACGCGGACCCGAGCCGCTTGGCCGTCTTCCAGGACTGCGGACTCGAGGTGATCCGCGTGCCCGCCGACTCCGCGGGCCTGCCGGATCTGGTCGCGGCGAGCGCCGCCCTGGCCCGCCGTGGCCTGACCCGTGTGCTGGTGGAGGGTGGGGCCACGCTGGCGGCCTCGCTGCTGCGGGCCAATCTGGTGGATCGCTTGGAATGGTTCCGCGCCGCCTCCGTCATGGGGGGCGACGGGTTGCCGGCGGTCCATGCCTTCGGGGTGGACGGGTTGGAGCGCATGGCGCGATTCCGCCGAACCGACCTGCGGCAGGCCGGGGACGACCTCGTGGAAAGCTACGTCCGCCGCGGTTGAGCGGTCGGGAATGTGCGGCGTCCGGCACCGTGCGGCGCGCAACAGTCCGTTGCGTGCCACGCCGTGCGGATGAATCTTTCACACGATTGAAAACCTGCTAAATTGCCGGCCCATGTTCACCGGAATCATCACCGATGTTGGGCGCGTTCGGGCCGTGGAACGGCAGGGCGACACCCGGTTCACCGTCGAAACCGTCTTCGCTATGGAGACGGTTCCCATCGGCGCGTCCATCGCCAACAACGGCGTCTGTCTGACCGTGGTCGAGAAGGGGCCGGGCTGGTTCGCCGTCCAGGCC
This sequence comes from Azospirillum himalayense, assembly GCF_042657465.1. Taxonomy (NCBI): domain Bacteria; kingdom Pseudomonadati; phylum Pseudomonadota; class Alphaproteobacteria; order Rhodospirillales; family Azospirillaceae; genus Azospirillum; species Azospirillum himalayense. The sequence continues at coordinate 183,530 of NZ_JBHSLC010000005.1, forward strand.
TCCGCCGAGACCCTGTCGAAGACGACGCTGGGCGGCTGGGCCGAAGGCACGCGCATCAATCTGGAGCGGGCGCTCAAGGTCGGCGACGAGCTGGGCGGGCACATCGTGTCCGGCCATGTCGACGGCGTCGCCACCGTCGTGGAGGTCCGCGCCGACGGCGAGTCGAAGCGCTTCACCTTCGAGGCGCCGGCCACCCTGGCGAAATACATCGCCTCCAAGGGGTCGGTGGCGCTGGACGGCGTGTCGCTGACGGTGAACGAGGTCGATGGTGCGCGCTTCGGTGTGAACATCATCCCGCACACCCAGGATGCGACCACCTTCGGCGCGCTGAAGGCCGGGGACCGGGTGAACCTGGAAATCGATATGCTCGCGCGGTATGTGGCGCGGCTGGCAGGGCAGGAATGACGTCCGAGTTTCACGAGTATCTGTCGCGCCCCGAGGAGATCATCGAGGAGGCGCGCCAGGGCAAGATGTTCATCCTCGTCGATGACGAGGACCGCGAGAATGAAGGCGATCTGGTCATCCCGGCCCAGTGCGCGACTCCCGAGGCCGTGAACTTCATGGCCAAGTACGGGCGCGGCCTGATCTGCCTCGCCATGGACCAGAACCACATCGAGCGGCTGCGCCTGCCGCTGATGGCGCAGCAGAACGGCACCCGCCACCAGACCGCCTTCACCGTCTCCATCGAGGCGCGCGAGGGTGTCACCACCGGCATCTCCGCCGCCGACCGCGCCCGCACCATCCAGGTCGCCATCGACCCGACCGCAGGGCCGGACGCCATCGTGACGCCGGGCCACGTCTTCCCGCTGCTTGCCCGCGACGGCGGCGTGCTGGTCCGCGCCGGCCACACGGAAGCCTCGGTGGACATCGCCCGTATGGCCGGCATGAGCGCGGCGGGCGTGATCTGCGAGATCATGAACGACGACGGCACCATGGCCCGCCTGCCGGATCTGGTGAAGTTCGCGCAGTTCCATGGGCTGAAGGTGGGCACCATCGCCGACCTGATCGCCTACCGCCGCCGCACCGAGACGATCGTCGAGCAGAAGCTGGCGGCGACGCTGGACAGCCGCTTCGGCGGGCGTTTCCAGATGTACGTCTACGTCAACAAGGTGGCCTACGCGGAGCACATCGCGCTGGTGCGTGGCGACATCTCCGGCGACGAGCCGGTGCTGGTGCGCATGCACGCCCTGTCGGTGCTGGACGATGTGCTGGGCGACAAGAGCGCTGCGCGCGACGGCGAGCTTCAGGCCTCCATGGAGATGATCGCGCGGGAAGGCCGCGGCGTCATCGTCCTGCTGCGCGAGCCGATGGCCAACAGCCTGACCGAATCGGTGATGGCGCGGCTGGAAGGCCACGAGAATCCGACGCCCGCCCTGCGGGATTATGGCGTGGGGGCGCAGATCCTGCTGGACCTGGGCGTGCGCGACATGGTTCTGCTGTCGAACCGCAAGAAGTCCATCATCGGGCTGGAGGGGTACGGCCTGACCGTGCTCGGCCACCGCCCGATTCCCCTGCAAGACCAGTAACCGCCAGCCGAGCGACCCGAGATGACCGAAAAGCCCCATCTGATGATCGTGGAAGCCCGCTTCTACGAGGACATCGCCGACGAGCTGGTGAAAGGCGCCATCGCCGAGATCGAGAAGGAGGGCGCCACCTACCAGCGCGTCTCGGTCCCGGGGTGCCTGGAGATCCCGGCGGCGATCCTGTACGCCCTGCGTTCCATGGACTTCTTCACGGCGCGCAAGCGTTTCGACGGCTATGTCGGGCTGGGCTGCGTGATCCGCGGCGAGACCACCCACTACGACATCGTCTGCAACGAGAGCGCCCGCGGTCTCCAGGACCTCGCGCTGCGCTACGCGCTGGCCATCGGCAACGGCGTGCTGACCGTGGAGAACCGCGAGCAGGCCTGGGCGCGGGCCTCCGTGACGGCCAAGAACAAGGGCGGTTTCGCGGCGCGCGCCTGCCTTGACATGATCGAACTCAAGCGCCAATTCCGCCTCTATCCGCGGTGACCCCGCGGTGCAATTCCTGACAGACTGAGCATCATGAGCAACGACGACGCGGCTGACCGCGCGAAACAGAAGCGCAGCTCCCGGAACCGGACGGGTGGCGGATCGGCCAAGGCCCGGCGCAAGGCCGCGCGCCTTGCCGCCGTTCAGGCCCTGTACCAAATCGACCTGAATCAGATCGAACCGACCGGCATCGCCGTGGAGTCCGTGATCGGGGAATTCATCAACCACCGGCTGGGCGAGGAGATCGACGGGGCGAAGTTCGTTTCCGCCGACCCGCAGCTGTTCGCCGACATCGTCCGCGGCGCCGCGCACCGCCGGGCCGAGGTGGACGGCATGCTGTCCTCCGCGCTGGAGCCGCGCTACGCGCTGGACCGCTTGGAATTGCTGATGCGCGCCATCCTGCGGGCCGGCGCCTATGAGCTGTTCGTCCACAACGACACGCACCCGCGCATCCTCATCAGCGAGTATGTGGACGTGGCGCACGCCTTTTTTGCGGCGCGGGAGCCGGGCATGGTGAACGGCGTGCTCGACCACGTGGCCCGTGCGCTGCGGCCGGACGAACTGGCCCAGCCGGACCCCAGCCGTGACCACTCCAAAGACCGCTAGGGCAGACCCCGGCAAGCCGCTCGGCGAGTTCGGGCGGATCGACCGTTACTTCAGGCCGCTGGCGTCCGGGTTTCCCGGCGCCCGCGGGCTTGCCGACGACGCCGCCGTGTTCGGCGTTCCGCCAGACCAGGAGTTGGTCGTCACCACGGACGCCATGGTGGCGGGTGTCCATTTTTTCCCCGACGACGCGCCCGGCGACATCGCCGCAAAGCTGCTGCGCACCAACCTGTCGGACCTCGCCGCCATGGGGGCGGCCCCCTACGCCTACACCCTGGTCACCGCCCTGCCGAAGACGGTGGGGGAGGACTGGCTGGCCGGCTTCGCCGCCGGTCTTGGCGAGGATCAGGCCCGGTTCGGAATCGTGCTGGCGGGCGGCGACTCGGTCTCGACCTCCGGACCCATCACCCTGTCGGTGACCGCCTTCGGTCTGGTGCCGAAGGGCGGGGCGGTGCCGCGTTGGGGCGGGCGCCCCGGCGATCGCGTCTACGTCACCGGCAGCATCGGCGACGCGGCGCTCGGCCTGCGGATCGCCTACGGAACGCTTGAGGTGGCCGACGACTCGGCGCGCGCCACGCTGCTGGGGCGCCTGCGGCGGCCCGATCCACGGACCACGCTGGGACCGCGTCTGGTCGGGCTGGCGACCGGTTGCCTGGACGTGTCCGACGGTCTGGTCGCTGATCTCGGCCATCTGTGCGAGGAATCGGGCTGCGCCGCGGTTCTGGAGTCGGGGCGGGTGCCCCTGTCGAATGCAGCGAGGTCGGTGATCGGCGACGATCCGGTGCGCTTCGCCATGGCTCTGACCGGCGGCGACGATTACGAGCTGCTCTTCACCGCCGCGGAGGACGCCGCTCCGGCGCTCGCCGCCCTGTCGGCGGAGACCGGCGTGCCGGTGACCGCCATCGGCCATCTGCTGGAAGGACCGGCGGGCGAGGTGACGGTGACCGATGCGCAGGGGCGGGTTCTCGACCTGCCGACTCGCGGCTGGGACCATTTCTGAAAGCCCCCTCGTCGCGCGACTCCGCTTAACGCAATCGAAAGCAGGGCGGCGCTAGGCTCGATCCGTTCCGTATCCGGGAAGGGATGGGCGTGATCAAGGCCGTCATATTGCTGGTTTTGGGCCTGCTGCTGCTGGGCGGCGCGGGCTTCGGCGGCTGGATGATCTACAACAAGTATTTCGTCGAGCATGAGGAGTCGGCTCCCAAGAAGGAGGAGCCGCCGCCCAAGCCGCCCACCGGCTTCGTCCGCATGGCTCCCTTTGTCGTCCCGGCCATCGGCACGCAGAAGGTGGAGCAGTTCGTGACCGTGGTCGTCACGCTGGAAGTCGCTCTCGACAAGGTTCCCTATGTCCAGGCCCGCCAGCCGCTCGTCTACGACCGCTGCCTGTCGACCCTCTACGCCGCTGTCGACGACCGGTCGGTGATGACCGGCAACTTGGTCAACATCATTGCCGTAAAAGAAAAACTCGCCGCCGCCGCCGCGAAAGTGGTGGGGGAGGGTGTGGTGCAAAATGTTCTTGTTCAGGTGGTTACACAGCGCAATTTGTAACCGTTCTTAAAAAAGCCTATCCGAAAGTCAGGAGCGCCTCGGCCAAATCGCCGCGCCTATTCGAGCGTGGCGGCTGTTGCATTGTGCCATTCTCTTCGGCATCCTTTTCGGGAACAACTCGCCCGTCATCCACCTTCGTTTGTACGGGTCGTTTTCACGACAAGGCGGTAATCGGGCCCGAAACCATAAGAATTTGGGGGAACCGATGGCAGCAGCGTTCGTCATCATCATCGCCAGCGGCCTGTTGGCCCTGGCGTATGGGTACTACGCGGGCAAGCAAGTCATGGCGGCCTCCGCCGGTTCCGACCGCATGCAGGAAATCGCTGCGGCCGTGCAGGAGGGCGCCCGAGCCTATCTGAATCGCCAGTACACCACCATCGCCATCGCCGGCGTGGTTCTTCTCATCATCCTCGGCGCCTTCCTCGGCCTGCATGTGGCCATCGGCTTCCTGATCGGGTCGGTCCTGTCGGGGGCCGCCGGCTATGTCGGCATGAACGTGTCGGTGCGGGCCAATGTGCGCACGGCTCAGGCGGCGACCCACGGCTTGGCCCCGGCGCTCGACATCGCCTTCAAGGCGGGAGCGATCACCGGCATGCTGGTGGTCGGGCTGGGTCTGCTGGGGGTGGGTGTCTATTACGGCATCCTGACGATGATCTACCGCGTGACCGACCCGATCGAGGTCCGCGCCGTGCTGGAGGCCCTGGTCGCCCTCAGCTTCGGCGCCTCGCTGATCTCCATCTTCGCGCGTCTGGGCGGCGGCATCTTCACCAAGGGGGCCGACGTCGGAGCCGATCTGGTGGGCAAGGTCGAGGCCGGCATCCCGGAGGACGATCCCCGCAACCCTGCGGTGATCGCGGACAATGTGGGCGACAATGTCGGCGACTGCGCCGGAATGGCCGCCGACCTCTTCGAAACCTACGCCGTCACCATCGTCGCCACCATGCTGCTGGCGGCGATTTTCTTTTCGGGCGAGGTGATCCGCCTGCTGCTCGTCTACCCGCTGGTCATCGGCGCCGTCTGCATCGCCGCCTCCGTCGCCGGCACCTTCTTCGTGAAGCTGGGCAGCAACAACAACATCATGGCCGCCCTCTACAAGGGGCTGGCGGCGACTGCCGGCATCTCGCTGGTGCTGATCCTGATCGTGACCGCGATCATGTTCGGCTTCACCCGGCCCATCCCCCTGAACGGCGGCGGGTATGTGACCGGCGGCAACCTGTTCGTCTCGTCCTTGGTCGGGCTGGGCGTGACCGGCCTGCTGGTGTGGATCACCGAATACTACACCTCCACCGCCTTCCGCCCGGTGCGCAGCGTCGCCCGCTCGTCGGAGACCGGGCACGGCACCAACGTGATCCAGGGGCTGGCCGTGTCGATGGAGGCGACGGCTCTTCCCGTCCTGGTCATCTGCGTCGGCATCATCATCGCCTATGGGCAGGCCGGCATCTTCGGCATCGGAATCGCCGCGACCACGATGCTTGCGCTGGCCGGCATGGTGGTGGCGCTCGACGCTTATGGCCCAGTGACCGACAACGCCGGCGGCATCGCCGAAATGGCCGACATGCCGAAGGACATCCGCGTGACGACCGACGCGCTGGACGCCGTCGGCAACACCACCAAGGCGGTGACCAAGGGCTACGCCATCGGCTCCGCCGGCCTTGCCGCTCTGGTGCTCTTCGCCGCCTATGTGCAGGATCTGAAGCACTATTTCCCGAACGTGGCGGTCGAGTTCCGGCTGGACGATCCCTATGTGGTCGTCGGGCTGCTGATCGGCGGCCTGTTGCCCTACCTGTTCGGGGCGATGGGCATGACCGCGGTCGGGCGCGCCGCCGGATCGGTGGTGGTGGAGGTGCGCCGCCAGTTCCGTGAGATCAGCGGCATCATGGAGGGCACCGCCAAACCCGACTATGGGCGCGCCGTCGACATGCTGACCCGTGCCGCGATCAAGGAGATGGTCATCCCGTCGCTGTTGCCGGTGCTGGCGCCGGTGGTGCTGTACATCGTCATCGCCGCCATCGCCGGTCAGGCCCAGGCCTTCGCCGCCTTGGGCGCCATGCTGCTGGGCACCATCGTGACGGGAATCTTCGTCGCCATCTCAATGACCTCGGGCGGCGGTGCCTGGGACAACGCCAAGAAGTTCATCGAGGAGGGGAATCACGGCGGCAAGGGCTCCGACGCGCACAAGGCGGCGGTGACCGGCGACACCGTCGGCGACCCGTACAAGGACACAGCCGGTCCGGCGGTCAATCCGATGATCAAGATCACCAACATCGTGGCGATCCTGCTGCTGGCGATCCTCGCCCAGATCGGCTGAGTCGGATCGACGGAGGTCGGGACGGCACCAAAAGAAAAGCCCCGCGGAAGCGGGGCTTTTCGTGTGTCTGCAGACCGATTGGCGTCAGCGGCCGGGGCCGCGGTTGCGCGAGTCCTTGGCGGAGAAGCGCCCGACGTTGCCGAGCATCTGTTCGAGGAAGTTCAGCTCGCGGCCGGCGGTGGGGGTGCTGCGATCGACGATGTCGATCTGCTGGCCGTCCGTGGCGTCGAGCTGCTTCATCTCCGTCACCACGCCCGCGTCGTCGAAATGGACGACGACGACACGGCGCTCCATCACGCTCGGCTGGAAGAAGGCGACCTTCTCCGTCTTTTGGCCGATGTAGTACCAGACATTCTGGTCGAAGGTTCCCACGGAAGTCGGCGTGCCGAGGATGTCCGCCACATCCTCCCGCCGCGACTGGCCGGCCTTGATCTCGGCGATGCGGTCGGGGTCCGCCATGTTGCCGCGGGTCGCCACGGTGGGCGAGCACGCGGAGACGGCGAGACCCAGAAAGGCGAAGGCGCACAGCGCCGAAGGAATCGATCTCGTCATGGTGCTCAGGCTATGATGGCGCGGGCGGACCGCCGGACTCGAGCGGCAGGCCGGACTCCGCCCGCAATGCCGGGACAATCGCATCACGCGGTTTGTCCTGTCAACGAAACTCCGAGCGAGAGAGAAACCGTGCTTGACCGCCTGTTCCGGCGCCGGCGTGAAGCCCGTGCCGTCGCCGATTTCTATCTCACCATCGCGGCGCAGGCCCGCCGGCCGGCCTTTTACCGTGACCTCGGCGTTCCCGACACGCTGGACGGGCGATTCGACATGGTGGTGCTTCACGTCTTCTTGGTGATGCGCCGCCTGAAGGGGCAGGGGGCCGCCGCGGCGGACCGCTCGCGCCTGCTCTTCGAAGCGATGATCGACCATTTCGAGAAGTCGCTGATGGAGCAGGGGGTGGGCGACAGCGGAGTCGGGCGGCGCATCAAGACCATGGCGCGCGGCATCGCCGGCCGGATCGAGGTCTACGACCGCGCGCTTGCCGCCGAAGACGGCGACGAGGGCGATGCGGCGTTGCAGGTCGCGCTCGACAACAACGTCTATGGCACCGTATCGGAGGTGCCGCCGCAGCGGCTGGCCGTTCTGGCGGCCTATGTCCGGCGCGAGGCCGCCGGGCTGGAGGCGCAGTCTCTGGAGTCGCTCATGGCCGGAGAGGTGCGCTTCGGTCCGCCGCCCGGCGCCGGCTGATCGCACCCATCGAGTCTCTCCTTGCTATTGGGCGCGCCAATTGGACTTGCCTTTCCCGGCGTCCGAATTCATCTGACATTGAGACGAAGGCGCCCGCTCCAGAACGGGCGCTGTGACAAGGAACTGCCTGACATGCGCAACACGCCTCCGCTCTCCGCCGGCCCCATTCCGGAATTCTCGCGCATCGTCCGCGCCGACGCCGTCCACCGCGACGGCGACCTGGTCGAAACCATCGAGGCGACGGAGGCCGAGCGCAAGGCGCTGGCCGAGCGGTTCGAATTGGAGGGAATCGGGCGGCTGACCGCCCGGGTCCGCCTGCGCTCCGTGCGCGGCGGCCAGATGGTGCGCGTCGAAGGGGAACTGGAAGCCGACGTGGTGCAGACCTGCGTCGTCACGCTGGAGCCGGTGCCCGCCCAGGTTTCCGATCGCTTCGGCGCTCTGTTCGCGCCGGAGTCGATGGTCCCCGGCGAGGAGGACGAGATCGAAATCGACCCGAACATCGCCGAGGAGGACATCCCGGAGGCGATGGCCAACGGGCGCATCGACATCGGTGAATTGACCGCCCAGCATTTGTCCCTGGCGCTCGACCCCTATCCTCATGCAGAAGGCGTGGCGTTCGACGGATACAGCGAAGGCGAAGAGGAGGAGGAGGCTGCGGCCCCCGCCGATGATGATGCCGGCGCCGATCCGGAGAAGCCGAACCCGTTCGCCGCGCTGGAACGTCTGAAACGACAGAATTGAGGGCGGAACGGGCTTGCCCTTCGGGGGCAATTGCCGTATTGAATGCCGCTCGCGTCAGGCGGCCCCTCTTCGGGCCGCCTTTTACAATGAAGAGAGTTTACGGCCATGGCTGTTCCGAAGAAGAAGACCTCCAAGTCGCGCCGCAACATGCGTCGCTCGCACCACGCTCTCCCGACCTCGTCCTACGCCGAGTGCTCGAACTGCGGCGAGCTGAAGCGCCCGCACCATGTCTGCGGCTCTTGCGGTCACTACGACCAGCGCGAAGTGGTTCAGAGCGCTCCGGCGGCCTGATGGCGGTTTGGTTGGCCGCCCTACGTCCTAGCCAGGGAGCCTGTCCGCGGTGAGCCAGCGCCTGACCATTGCCCTTGATGCCATGGGCGGTGACAAAGGACCCGACATGGTGATTGCCGGGGCGGATATCGCCCGCGAGCGTCACCCGCAGGTGCATTACCTGCTGTTCGGGGACACCGCCCGCATCGAGCCGCTGCTCGCGCAGCGGCCCGCCTTGAGAGCGGTGGCCGAGGTGCGCCACACCCCGGACGCCGTGGCCGGCGACGCCAAGCCGTCGGTCGCGTTGCGCGCCGGACGCCAGTCGAGCATGCGTCTCGCCATCGATTCGGTGGCGGGCGGGCAAGCCGCCTGCGTGGTCTCCGCCGGCAACACCGGCGCGCTCATGGCCATGGCCAAGTTCGTGCTGAAGACCATTCCCGGGATCGACCGCCCGGCCATCGCCTCCTTCTTCCCGACCCTGCGCGGGGAGAGCGTCATGCTCGACCTCGGCGCCAACACCGAATGCCAGCCCGAGAATCTCGTGCAGTTCGCCGTGATGGGCGCGGTCTTCGCGCGCACCGCGCTGAACCTGTCCGAGCCGACCATCGGCGTGCTGAACATCGGTTCGGAAGAGGTGAAGGGGAACGAGGTGGTGCGCGCCGCCGCGACCCGTCTGCGCGAAATGCCGCTGCCCGGGCGCTTCCACGGATTCGTCGAGGGCAACGACATCGCCACCGGCACGGTGGACGTGATCGTCACCGACGGCTTCACCGGCAATGTCGCCCTGAAGACCGCCGAAGGCACGGCGAAGCTCTTCACGGAGTTCCTGCGCCGGACGTTCCAGTCCTCCTGGACGGCGCGTCTCGGCTACCTGCTGGCCCGCGGGGCCTTCAAGCGGTTGAAGCAGCGCACCGATCCGCGCCGCTACAACGGCGCCATGTTCCTGGGCCTGCGCGGCGTCTGCGTGAAGAGCCACGGGGGCACCGACGCCATCGGGTTCGCCAACGCCATCGGTGTGGCCTACAATCTGGCGGCAAACGGTTTCAACGACCGAATCAAGGAAGAGATGCAGCGTCTTGCCGACGCCAAGCCTCTTCCCGACACGAAGGCGGCGGCGGTCTAACATCATGGTCAAGCGTTCCCGAGTTCTCGGCTGCGGTTCCTACCTCCCGGCCAACGTCGTCACGAATCGCGACCTTGAAGCCCGCGTGGACACCTCGGACGAGTGGATCGTCCAGCGCACCGGCATCAAGTCGCGCCACATCGCCGCCGACGGGGAACTGACCTCCGACCTCGCCATCGCCGCGGCGACCCGCGCGCTGGAGCATGCCGGGGTGGACGCCGCCAGCATCGACTGCATCGTGCTGGCGACGACGACTCCGGACAACACCTTCCCCGCCACCGCGACCAAGGTGCAGGCGGCGCTGGGGACCAAGGGCTTCGCGCTGGACATCCAGGCGGTGTGCGCCGGCTTCGTCTACGCGATGTCGATCGCCGACAACTTCATCCGCATTGGGCAGGCCAACCGCGCCCTGGTCATCGGCGCGGAGACCTTCTCCCGCCTGCTCGACTGGAAGGACCGCACCACCTGCGTCCTGTTCGGCGACGGCGCCGGGGCCGTGGTGATGGAGGGGTACGACGCCGCCGGGACCGCGGCGGACCGCGGCGTGCTGTCGACCCACCTCCATTCGGACGGCGCCCAGTACGGGCTGCTCTACGTCGATGGCGGCCCGTCGACCACCGGCACGGCCGGGCATGTGCGAATGAACGGCCAGGACGTGTTCCGCCACGCCGTCAGCAAGCTGTCCTCGGTCGTCGAGGAGGCCCTGGCCGCCAACGGCCTGGAGCCGTCGGCGGTGGACTGGCTGGTGCCGCACCAGGCCAACCAGCGGATCATCGACGGCATCGCCCGCAAGCTGAAGCTGCCGTCCGACAAGGTCGTGCTGACGGTGGACCGCCATGGCAACACCTCCGCCGCCTCCATCCCGCTGGCGCTGTGCGAGGCGGTGCATGACGGCCGCGTGAAGCGCGGCGACCTGATCCTCATGGAGGCCATCGGCGGCGGCCTGACCTGGGGTGCCGCGATGGTGCGCTGGTAAGCGGCGCACCCGCTTCTTTTTCCGCAGGGTGGCGTTTGCTGCGCTGCTCACAACGACGCGATCCAAGCTTTTGAATTGACCGGGTTCTTTCCCCGGATTACGGTTTTTCCCCTATGGTTTCGGGGGGGAAGCGAACCATGTCACAGAACACCGTCACCCGCGCGCAGCTCAGCGAAGCGGTCTACCAAGAGGTCGGCCTGTCGCGCAACGAATCCGCCGATCTGGTCGAAAGCGTCCTGGAGGAGATCTCCGACGCCCTGGCCCGCGGCGAGATGGTCAAGATTTCGTCCTTCGGCAGTTTCCAGATCCGGCAGAAGGGGCAGCGGGTCGGCCGCAACCCGAAGACCGGCGAAGAGGTTCCGATCCTGCCCAGGCGCGTCCTGGTCTTCCGGGCGAGCCACGTCCTGAAGAACCGCATCAACGAGGTCGTTGAGGCGGAGGAAGCCGAGGCGCAGCGCGTGAAGGCGGTCTCCTGATCCGCTGCACGAACCGGCCGGCAACAAGGGTTTCCCGGATATGAAGGCGCGCGGCCCCACGAAGTCCGCCACGGCGTTCCGCACGATCAGCGAGGTGTCGTCCGACCTGGACGTGCCGCAGCATGTGCTGCGTTTCTGGGAAGGCAAGTTCCCGCAACTCCGCCCGCTGAAGCGCGGTGGGGGGCGGCGCTACTACCGCCCGGAGGACGTGGACCTGCTGCGGCAGATTCAGAACCTGCTGTATGGCGAAGGTTACACGATCAAGGGTGTCCAGCGCCTCCTGAAGGACGGGAAGGTGGACGACGATCCGGACGCCCGGAGGGTGGAGGAAACGCCGGAGGAACCGGATGTACCCGACACCTTCGAGGCCGTTCCCAACGAGGCAGGCGTGGCCGTGCTCGACGGGGAGGGGGGCGCTCCGGTCGTTGCGCTCGACGGCCTATCGGACACCATCCGGCAGGCCATCGCCCAGGCGCTTGACGAGTTGAGGGAGGCGCGCCTACTGCTCGCGGTGGGAGAGGAAAAAGAAATTCGAGAAGTGTGAAAAAAGTGAACTGTAGCGCTTGCGTTGGACCAAGGTCCCGGCTATAGTCCCGCTCCCTTCCAGAACGAAGGGCGGTCCGTCGAACGGAGCGTAGCGCAGCCTGGTAGCGCATCAGACTGGGGGTCTGGGGGTCGCAGGTTCAAATCCTGTCGCTCCGACCAATGTTCTGGAAGATGAAAAGGCCTTGGAGCTGATCGGCTCCAAGGCCTTTTCTTTTGCTTTTCTCCAAAGGCCGGATTGCCGAAGGCGCCGGCCTCCGCTGGAGAGGCCGGCGGCGGTTCCGTTGCAATGCGCGTGCGCTCAGGCGGCGCTTTCCGATGCGGCCACGGCCTCGTCAGTGGCGGCGTCCTGCTGGTTCATCTTGCGCCGTTGCGCGGCCATGTCGATCAGGGCGGTGCGCAGCGCCGGGTGGCGGGCGGTGAACTGGTTGAAGTCGCGCCGCTCCAGCACCTGAAGCTGGCAATAGTCGACCGCGGCGACGTCGGCGTTGCGCCGCTGGCCGCTCAGCAGCGCCATCTCGCCGAACATCGTGCCAGCGCCCAGGCGGATGGTCTGGCCCTCCATAAGCACCTCCACGGCGCCTGAGGAGATGAAGTACATGGCGTTGGCGCGGTCGCCCTTGCGGATGATCCGCTCGCCAGGCACCGCCGACTTGGGCCGGAACAGCATCATCAGCCGTTCCTGCTCGTGGGCGTCCAGCAGCGACAGCACGGGGAAGGTCTTGGCAAGCGCCTGGATTTGCAGGTCATGCTCCTTCTCGCGCTCCTCCGCCTGGTGGCGGGCGTCGGCGAGGCTGCTCTGGAGCCGCTCGAACTGCTCCCAGCCATAGGGCGGCACACCGGCCGTCCGCTTGGCCTGGAGATGCTTGCGCAGCGCGGCGACCCCCGCGAAGACCGCCGGGTTCAACGTGATCGACAGCAGCGCGCCGGCCAGCACGAGGTCGCGCCCCTCTTCCGGCAACAGGCCGAGCGACAGGCCCAGCCCGACGAGGATGAAGGAGAACTCGCCGATCTGGGCGAGGCTGGCCGACACCGCCAGACCCATGCCCACCGGGAAGCGCAGCAGGATCACGATGCCGAAGGCGATCAGCGACTTGCCGACCACGATCAGAGCCACCACAGCGATGACCGCCAGCGGGTCGCGCAGCAGGATCGACGGGTCGAACAGCATGCCGACCGACACGAAGAACAGAACGGCGAAGGCGTCCTGCAACGGCATCGAATCGGTGGCCGCCTTGTGGCTGAAGCGCGATTCGTTCAGCACCACGCCGGCGAAGAAGGCACCCAGCGCGAAGGACACGCCGAACAGCACCGCCGAACCGTAGGCGACGCCGAGCGCGATGGCGAGAACCGACAGGGTGAACAGCTCGCGCGAGCCGGTGCGCGCCACGTTGGTCAGGATCACCGGGACGACGCGCGGGCCGAGCACGATCGCCAGAACGGAAAAGGCCGCCACCTTGCCCAGCGTCAGGGCCAGAGTCAGCCAGATCGGCCCGTCCGAGCCGGCGCCATGGCCCCCGGCGGCACCCCCGGCGGCACCGGGCGCGTGGCCACCCAGGACCTCCGCCAGAGCCGGCAGCAGCACGAGCGCCAGAACCATCGCGAGGTCCTCGACGATCAGCCAGCCGACCGCCACGCGGCCCTCGGCGGTGTTCAGCATGTCGCGCTCTTCCAGGGCCTTCAGCAGGACGACCGTGCTCGCCACCGACAGGCTGAGGCCCAGCACGAGACCGGCGCCGAGACTCCAGCCCCACAACCAAGCCAGCCCGACGCCCAGCGCGGTGGCGAGGCCGATCTGGCCGACCGCGCCGGGAACGGCGATTTTCCGGACCGCCAGCAGGTCGGAGGGCGAGAAATGAAGACCGACGCCGAACATCAGGAGAATGACGCCGATCTCGGCCAGCTGGGCGGCCAGGGCACCGTCGGCGACAAAGCCCGGCGTGAAGGGGCCGATGATGATGCCGGCGACCAGATAACCGACGAGGGGAGGCAAGCGAATGCGGTCGGCGAGATATCCGAAGATGAAGGCCAACCCGAATGCGATGGCGATCATGGAAATAAGCGGAACATCATGGGACATGCGAGAATCCTGGCTGCATCGGCGCGATGCCGCATAGTACGGATTTTGGCTGGAGGTGTGAGCAATGTTGTCGGGATTTTTCCAGCCGTTCGCCCGCATTCGCGGGAACTGACGTGGGATCGCCGCAAATTCGCCTCAATTGCCCAATGCGTCGGCATAAGAGTCTGAATCCATGCGGTGTGACTTTGCTGGCTTGTCGCGTTCCAGGGCTGGATAAGCCGGCCGGGACCGCTATGCTCCGCAGGCGGATGGGGAGGGAATGGCTATGGCAAGCAAGAGACGCAAGGCATCCAGGAAGACCGGCCGGGGGCGTTCCGCCGCCGGGCGTTCTTTGGCGGGCGAATCGATGGTCCTTGAGGGGCGGGCGCCGCGACCGCAGGTCCGGACGACCCCGGTCTTACAAAGCCGGGGCAATGCGAAACGCTCCGTCTCTCTGGACGGCGATTCGGGGGCCTTTCTCGGGCCGGAGCAACAGTATCTGCTGAGAAAGCGCCAGGAGGTCGAACGGCGCGAGGCCCGGTTGCGGCGCACCGTGGCCGGGGTGCTGGTCGCGCTCGCCGCGGCGGCGGCGGGCGGCCTGTTCTGGGCGTTTGGCGGGGTGTGAAACCGCGCCGCGCCCGCTCCGATGAAATTGGGACGCGGGCGCGGGGCGAAGCGTGTCAGGACCCCAGGCGGCGGCGCAGGAGCGACAGCGGCTGTGGGTCGTCCAGCGACGGCTGGAAGGCGACGGTGATCTCCGTCAGGGCGTGCGCCCAACTCTCCGGGTTGGTGTTCTCCGGCGCTTCGGCGGAGGTGAAGCCGGTGCGCAGGAGGAAGCGGTACTGGTCGGGGATGACGTGCCCGACCGCCCGGATTTCACCCTGATAACCGAAGCGTTCCCGCAGCTCGCGCGCGGTGGAGAAGCCGCGGCCGTCGCGGAACTTCGGGAACTCGATCGCCACCAGGGCGAAGCGGTCCAGGTCCGGCGCGATGGCCGGGGCCAGGGTCCCGCTCTTGACCCGGACGCCGAGCGCCGCGTTGCGCCCGTCGAAGCTCGCGCGCTCCGCCTGCCAGCGCTCGAAGGTGACGATGGCGGGACGGTCGGCGGGAACCGGCTCGCCGTCGGCGACCGCAACCCACTCGTCCTCGACGATGCGGCCGTCCTTAATGAGCGGCATAGACTCTCTCCTTGAACGGGCCGTGGCCGACGCGCTTCAGCGTGTCGATGAAGCGTTCCCCGTCGTGCCGGTTGGACAGATAGACCTCGACGATGGCTTCGATGGCGTCCACCGTCTCGTCGGCGGTCACCGCCGGGCCGAGGATGTCGCCGATCGCCGTGGTCAGGGTCGGGTCGCCGCCGACGGTGATCTGGTAGAACTCCTCGCCCTTCTTATCCACGCCGAGGATGCCGATGGCGCCGACATGGTGGTGGCCGCAGGCGTTGATGCAGCCGCTGATCTTGATGCCCAGCTCGCCGATGGTCTGCTGCCGCGCCGGATCGGCGAAGCGGGCCGAGATGGCCTGGGCCAGCGGGATCGAGCGGGCGTTGGCCAGCGCGCAGTAGTCGAGGCCGGGGCAGGCGATGATGTCGCCGATCAGCCCGGCGTTCGGCGTGCCCAGCCCGTTGGCCTCCAGCGCCGTCCACAGCGTGAACAGCGCGTCCTGCCGGACATGGGCGAGAACGAGGTTCTGGGCGTGGCTGACGCGGAGTTCGCCGAAGCTGTGCGCGTCGGCCAGATCGGCGATCAGCTCCATCTGCTCCGAGGTGGCGTCGCCGGGGATGCCGCCGGCGGGCTTCAGCGAGATGGTGGCGGCGGCGTAGCCGGGGACCTTGTGGGCCAGCACGTTGACCGCCACCCAGCGGGCGAAGTCCGGGTTCGCGGCCTTGGCGGCCTGGAAGGACTCCGGCTCGTCGGTCAGCGTCTCGAAGGCCGGGCCGCCGAAGCGGCGGCGGATCTCGTCGACGACCTCCGGCGCGAGGCGGTATTTCGGGCCGCGCAGGCGGGCGAACTCCTCCTCCACCTCCTGGGTGAATTTCTCCTGGCCCAGCTCGTGGACGAGGATCTTGATGCGCGCCTTGTAGATGTTGTCGCGCCGGCCGTACTGGTTGTAGACGCGCAGGATGGCTTCGAGATAGGCGACGAAGTCCTCTTCCGGCACCCAGTCGCGGATCAGCTTGCCGATGAAGGGCGAGCGGCCGAGACCGCCGCCGACGTAGAAGGTGAATCCGACCTCGCCCCGCTCGTTGCGCTTTGCGAAGACGCCCACGTCATGGACGCGGATGGCCGCGCGGTCGGCGTCCGACCCCATGATGGCGATCTTGAACTTGCGCGGCAGAAAGGTGAATTCGGGGTGCAGGGTCGTCCACTGCCGCAGAATCTCGGCGTAGACTCGCCCGTCCACCACCTCGTCCCGCGCAGCACCCACGAACTGGTCGGTGGTCACGTTGCGCACGCAGTTGCCGCTGGTCTGCAGCGCGTGCATGTCCACCTCGGCCAGCTCGTGCAGGATCGCCGGGGTGTCCTCCAGCTTGATCCAGTTGAACTGGAGATTCTGGCGGGTCGTGAAGTGGCCGTAGCCCTTGTCGTACTTCCGCCCGATCTCGGCCAGCTTGCGGAGCTGCCGCGCGGTCAGGACGCCATAAGGGACGGCGATGCGCAGCATGTAGGCGTGAAGCTGGAGGTAGAGGCCGTTCATCAGCCGCAGGGGCTTGAACTCGTCCTCCGTCAGCTCGCCGGACAGGCGGCGCTCGACCTGGGCGCGGAACTGCTCCACGCGCTCCGCGACGAAGCGGCGGTCGATGTCGTCGTAGCTGTAGACCCCGGCGTTGCGGCCGGGCGCGATGTGGTTCATGGAACTCGCCCTTGTCAAAAAAGTGGCCGCCCGGTTCAGGCCGCAGCCTGCTTGCCGAGATCGATGCGGACGGTGGGGCCGAGCGCCCGGATGCGCTCCCGCGTCTTGACCGGCACCCGCTGCCCGTCCATGACGCGCAGTTCGAAGGCATAGACGTCCACGGCGAACTGCTCGCCCTCCGCCTTGGCCTTGGCGGCGGCCAGGGCCGTTTCGGCGGCCGCCGCGTCCTCGAACAGGGCGGCGTCGTCCAGACGCTCAACCCAGCCGAGGTCGGGGCCGGGGGCGAGGAAGATCACCTCGCCGTCGCGCAGGCGGTTGGCGGTGATGGCCTTCAGCACCGCCTCGTTCCTGGACTTATCGTTCAACGCCATGCCTTCAACTCCTAACACGTACGCTCACGCCGACACGGCGATGGAAAACGGGTTCCGGCCGGTGGTTTGCTGCCACGCGCCGATCAGGGCGCGCAGCCGCACGACCTCGCCGACCACGACGATCGCGGGGCGCTTGGCCTGTAGCCGCACGACGTCCCGCGCGCAATGGGCAAGATTGGTCTCGATGACGCTCTGCGCCTCGGTGCTGGCGCTCGACACGATGGCGACCGGGGTCATCGGCGGCTTGCCGGCGGTTTCGAGCCGTTCGGCGATGGTCCCGATGGTGCCCAGCGCCATGTAGAACACCAGCGCGCCGGGCAGCCGCGCCAGAACGTCCCAGTCCAGGTCGGCGGGCAGACCGCCGGCCTTGTCGTGGCCGGTGACGAAGGTCGCCGTGGTGCCGAAGCCGCGGTGGGTCACCGGGATGCCGGCGTAGGCCAGCCCGCCGATCCCCGCGGTGACGCCGGGCACCACGCGGAAGGGAATCTCGGCCTCGGCCAGCGCCAGGCACTCCTCGCCGCCGCGCCCGAAGACGAAGGGGTCGCCGCCCTTCAGCCGCAGCACCCGCCGGCCTTCGCGCGCCAGCTCCACCAGCCGGGCGTTGATCGCCTCCTGCTTGGGCGAGGGGTGGCCGGCGCGCTTGCCCATGTCCACCAGAAGGGCGTCGGGGTTGGCGGCCTCCAGGATGCCGCCGCCGACCAGCGCGTCGTGGACAATGGCGTCGGCCTCGCCCAGCGCCTTGGCGGCCAGCAGGGTCAGCAGGCCCGGATCACCGGGGCCGGCCCCGGCCAGCCAGACGCTGCCCGGCTCGAAGGCGGGCAGGCGCGAGAGAAGAGACGATGCGATCATGGCAGCCATCCTTTGGCGGCGATCAGATCCCGGCAGGCGCGCAGCACCTCGGGTCCCTTGGCGCCCGCGGCGCGCAGGCGGTCGCGGAGCGCGGCGAGTTCGGCCAGCCGGTCCGCCCAGACGGCGGGGAACAGAGTCTCCAGCCGTTCGCGGAGCACCTGGGCCAGCGCCGGGCTTTTGCCGCCGGTGGAGACGGTCATCAGAAGGTCGCCGCGCCGTATCACAGACGGCGCGTGGAAATCACAGAGCGGAATCACATCCTCGACATTGACCAGGATGCTGCGGTCGCGTGCCTGACGGGCCAGCGACTCCGCGGCGGGGTCGTCGATGCCGACGACGAACAGCACCTGCACGCCATCCAAGTCGGCAGGCGAGGGCAGTGCCCGGCGCAGGGCCGCTCCCGCGAGGGCAATCAATTCCGCATCCGGTTCCGGTGAATAGACCGCCGGTGCCGCGCCGCCTTCCAGCAACTGCGCAAGGCGGCGCTTCGCCAGCGGCCCCTGGCCGACCAGCGTGATCCGCACATGCGCAGGGTCGAGGGCGACCGGAATCACCGCCGCCACCCGGAATGCACACCGAAGCCATCGTGAATAGACATCATGGGCGCATTTAAGCGCTATGGCAGGGTGTAATCAACAGATTTCACAAACTCACTTAAACCTATAATACAAGTAGACAATGTATATGCATTGCAACGCCGTGAAACTGGTGTTAATGTGCAATTCAGAACAAATACTCCACTTCGTGGATAGGCAAACAGGCCATGCTCGATGGACTCGCTCGTGCTGTGAAATTCGACCGCGTGGCCGACCTCACCGAACGCTATGGGCGGTTGGACGGGGCGGTGCTTCTGAACGCGCTTCTGCATGATGAATTCAACGGCCGCGTCGCCGTGGTTTCATCCTTCGGAACCGAATCGGCGGTGTTGCTCGCCTTGGCGGCGGAGGCCGACCCGTCCTTCCCGGTTCTCTTCGTCGACACGGGGAAGCTGTTCGGGGAAACGCTGCGCTACCGCGACAAGCTGGTGTCCGCGCTCGGCCTGACCGGCGTGCGCACGATCGGCCCGACCGACGCTGATCTGGCGGCGGGGGACCCCGACAGCCTGCTGTTCACCCGCTCGCATGACGCCTGTTGCCATCTGCGCAAGACGGTGCCGCTGGACCGCGCGCTTGAGGGTTTCGACGCCTGGGTGACCGGGCGCAAGCGCTTCCAGGCATCGACGCGCGCCGCCCTTCCGCTGTTCGAGGCGGAGGAGGGCACGGGCCGCATCAAGATCAACCCGCTCGCCCACTGGGACCGCGAGCGGATCGACCAGGAATTCGCGCGGCGCAACCTGCCGCGCCACCCGCTTGAGGCCGACGGCTTCCTGTCCATCGGCTGCTTCACCTGCACCGAGCGCGTCGCTCCCGGTGCGGACCCGCGGTCGGGCCGCTGGGCCGGCACCGCCAAGACCGAATGCGGCATTCACACCTTCAAGAAGACCGGAACCGCACAATGACCGCCGATCTCGATTACCTTGAGAGCCAGAGCATCTACATCCTCCGCGAGGCCTACAACCGCATCGACAAGCTGGCTCTGCTGTGGTCGATCGGAAAGGACAGCAACGTCCTGCTCTGGCTCTGCCGCAAGGCGTTCTTCGGGCGCGTTCCGTTCCCGGTCGTCCAGCTCGACACCACGATGGAGCTGCAGGAGGTCTACGACTTCCGCGACCGCATCGCCGGGGAGTGGGACCTCGACCTGCGGGTCGAGCAGTGCCCGCCGGAAGCGGACATGGACCAGACCCTGCCGCCGCTGACCCGCGCCGCCGCCCGCAAGACGGAGGGGCTGAAGAACCTCCTGCGCACCGGCAAGTACCAGGGCATTATGGTCGGCATCCGCCGCGACGAGCAGGCGACCCGCGCCAAGGAGCGCGTCTTCTCCCCGCGTTCGCTGGAAGGCGACTGGGACGTGAAGGACCAGCCGGCGGAGTTCTGGGACCATTACAAGACCCGCTTCGACGAAGGCACCCACGTCCGCATCCACCCGCTGCTGCATTGGACCGAGCTGGACATCTGGCGCTATTCCAAGCGCGAGGGGATTCCCATCGTCCCGCTGTACTTCGCCAAGGACGGCAAGCGCTACCGCTCGCTGGGCGAGAAGAACATCACCTTCCCGGTGGACAGCACCGCCGGCACCATCGACGAGATCATCGCCGAACTGGTCGTGACCCGCATTCCGGAGCGCGCCGGCCGCGCCATGGACAACGAGGCCGAGGACAGCTTCGAGCGCCTGCGCAGCTCGGGCTACATGTAAGAAGCGGGGATTGGGACCATGGACATCCGGAACGAACTGAACGGCCAGCTCCGCATCGTCATCGTCGGCCATGTCGACCATGGCAAGTCGACGCTGATCGGGCGCCTGCTGAACGACACCGGCAGCCTGCCCGACGGCAAGGTGGAGCAGGTCCACGAGATGAGCCGCAAGCGCGGCATGCCCTTCGAATGGGCCTTCGTGATGGACGCGCTCCAGGCCGAGCGCGACCAGGGCATCACCATCGACACCACGCAGATCCACTTCAAGACGGAGCAGCGCCCCTACGTCATCATCGACGCGCCGGGCCACACCGAGTTCCTGAAGAACATGGTGACCGGCGCCTCGCAGGCAGACGCCGCCCTGCTGGTGATCGACGCCGCCGAGGGTGCCTTGGAGCAGTCGCGCCGCCACGCCTTCCTGCTGCACCTGCTGGGCGTGCGCCAAGTGGCCGTCGCCGTCAACAAGATGGACCGCGTCGACTTCGACCAATACCGGTTCGAGGCGGTGTCCCACGAGATCCGCGCCTATCTGGCGGAGCTCGGCCTGCACACCTCCACAGTGATCCCCATCGCGGCGCGCCACGGCGACAACATCGTCACCCGCTCCAACAAGGCGCCCTGGTACGACGGCCCGACCGTGGTGGAGGCGCTCGACGCCTTCCGTCCGCAG
This sequence comes from Azospirillum himalayense, assembly GCF_042657465.1. NCBI lineage: Bacteria > Pseudomonadati > Pseudomonadota > Alphaproteobacteria > Rhodospirillales > Azospirillaceae > Azospirillum > Azospirillum himalayense. The sequence continues at coordinate 204,462 of NZ_JBHSLC010000005.1, forward strand.
CAGGCGCCGACCGAACTGCCGCTGCGCTTCCCGCTGCAGGACGTCTACAAGCCCGACGACCGCCGCATCCTGGCCGGCCGGATCGAGAGCGGGCGCCTGCGCGTCGGCGACACGCTGCGCTTCTCGCCGACCGGCGCCACCGCCACGGTGGTCAGCATCGAGGGGTGGAACCACAGCCAGCCCATCGTCGCCGCCCAGGCCGGGCAGAGCATCGGCATCACGCTCGACAAGCGCATCTTCGCCGAGCGCGGCCACATCGCCCACCATGAGGAGGGGGCGCCGCACGTCACCCACCGTGTCGGCGTGCGGGCCTTCTGGCTGACCTCAGAGCCGCTGGCGGTCGGCAAGACCTACACGCTGAAGATCACGACGGGCGAGCATCGCGTGACGGTGGAGAGCATCACCGCCGTCATCGACATCGAGGACCTGTCGAGCACCCCGGCCAAGGCCGTCCACCGCAACGAGGTGGCCGAGGTCGTCCTGCGTTCCCGCTCGCCGATCGCGGTCGACCTCGCCTCGACGCTGTCGCGCACCGGGCGCGGCGTGCTGATCGACGGCCACGACGTGGTCGGCGGCTGCATCGTGGTGGAGGTGGACGAGGGTCCCGCCGCCTCGGCCAACACCACCGAGGTGTCGCACGCCGTCACGGCGGACGAGCGCAACGCCGCCAACGGCCACAAGGGCGGCGTCCTCTGGCTGACCGGCCTGTCCGGGGCCGGCAAGTCCACGCTGGCCATGGCGCTGGAGCGCGCCCTGTTCGACCGCGGCTGGCAGGTCTTCGTGCTGGACGGCGACAATGTCCGCAACGGGCTGAACGCCGGGCTGGGCTTCTCGGCGGAGGACCGGGCGGAGAACATTCGCCGCGTCGCCGAGACGGCCAAGCTGTTCGCGGACGCGGGCGTTCTGGTCATCGCGTCGCTGATCTCGCCGCTCCAGGCCGACCGGGCGCGGGCGCGGGCCATCGGCGGCGAGCGCTTCCACGAGGTCTATGTGGCCGCCGATCTCGCCACCTGCGAATCGCGCGACCCCAAGGGCCTCTACCGCCGGGCGCGCGCCGGGGAAATTCCGGAGTTCACCGGCGTCTCCGCCCCCTACGAGGCCCCGGAGTCGGCGGAGCTGACCATCGACACCGGCGCGGTCACCCCGGTGGAGGCGCTGGGCGAACTGCTCGACTATGTGGACGGCGCGTTCGGCCGGAACGCCTTGAAGCGCGACCGGGTGTAACGCGGACGGGCATTACGAGGGGCGTCGGCTTTCCGTTTCCTTCGGGAAGGGGAGGTCGGCGCCTCAATCCTTTGCCGCCTTCAGCAGGTTGATGAGGTTTGCCGCCAAATCACCGGCGTGCTGGGACACGTATCCGGCTTGCTGCTTCGACTGGATCATGAACAACGGAGTTTCGCCGGGTTCCGCGCTCGGGTCGAAATAGGCCATGCGCGCTTTCGGGGTCCGGAATTCCGGATGCCAGGCGGCGTTCTCCGCGAAGGCCTTTCCGAAGATGCCGTTGTCGATCGCGGCGTTCGCCGCCGCCGCCTTGTCGTCGCCCTTCATCAGGTCGACGAGGCTGGATTTGACCGTCTGCGACGACAGGTCAGCAAGCTTGTCCAGGCCCTTGTTGTCGATCCATATTTCAACCTGTCCGCCGCCTTGTTCCTCCGGCATGTACAGGGTGATCAGAGAGGTCCCCTTCATCCCCGGCCCCGGTTCCTTCTCCGGTTCGGACGCGCTGCGCGCCTCGCGCTCCTCCTTCATCGCCTTGATCGAGGCGGGCATTTCCGGCTCGACGATGCCCGCCTTCGCCGCCGCCTTCTTCATGATGTTTATGATGTCGCCGGTGAGTCCAACCCCCGTCACGCCCGCCCGATCGCCCAGGCCGAGGGTCTTCTTTGTAAAATTGTTCAAATCCTCAAAATACTTCTGCATTTTCGCGAAATAATCGTCCGTCGGGTCGCTGCTCGCCGGCGGGATGTCCGTGATGGCGAACTCCGTCGGTCCTCCCTTGGCCGGAATCGCTTCCAAACCGCCAGCCATGAGGCCTTTGGCCTGAGCGGACAAGGTCACCTGATCGCCCGCGGGGCTGGAGCCGTTCTCCGGGATGGTGGGTTGAAGCTTCGTCGGACCGGTTCTGGTCCATTGGGAAAGGGCAGATGCGAAGGGCTGCGCCTTTGTGGAGTCGATGGCGGTCATATTCCCTCTCCCGCTGTGGGCCATACCGGATAATTGGATACTGGTTGCTAATCTTTTATAAATGATAATTAGAGGTTGAAGTAATCGCGGCGGCAAAGTTCGGAGGCCGGAAAACCGCTTTGGCTGGGCCTTTTTGACGGTCAAAAGAACAAATTTTCACAGTTTAATAGGGCATTGCATCATGCAAATTTGTGCAATTCGCTCTTCCTTCCGATAGGGGATGTGCTAAATAGGCCGGGTATTTCCAGCGAGGATGGATTCATGACCGCCCTGACCCGACGCTCCGCGATGCTGGCTGTGGCCGCCGTCGCATCCCTGACCGCCGCGTCCCTGACCGCCTTCACGCCCGGCGCGGCCCGCGCCGCCAATCCGGTGAAGCTGGAGGTCGGATACATCCCCATCCTCGCCGCCGCGCCGCTGTTCATCCTGGAAGGGGAGGGCTGGGCGCGCGAGGCGGGCATCGACCTGAAGCTGACCAAGTTCGAATCCGGCCCGCACGCGATCCAGGCGATGGCCGCCGGCAAGATCGACCTGCTCTACGCCGGCGTCGCCCCGGTCCTGGTCGCCCGTTCGAAGGGTGCGGACGTGTCGGTCATCGCCAACTCGGCGGTCGAGGAGATGGTCGTCGCCAGCCGCGGCGAGTTCGCCAAGGCGCTGGGCGGCAAGGCCACCGCGGAGTCCATCGCGAAGTTCGTCGCCGACAGCGGCCGCAAGGTCAAGATCGGCACGCAGCCGCCGGGCTCGGTCCCGGACACGGTGCTGCGCCATTGGCTGTTCAAGGTGGTGAAGGCCGACCCGGCGAACGTGGAGATCATCTCCATGGGCATCGAGAAGACCCAGCAGGCTCTGCTCGCCGGCGCGCTCGACGCCGCGACGATCCGTGAGCCGACGGTGACCGTGACCCAGAAGGTCGACCCGAACGTCGGTCTGCTCGCCACCGGCGCGGAGATGTTCCCGAACCAGCCCGGCACCGTCATCGCGGTCCGCGACCCGGTCGCCAAGGAGCATGGCGAGGCGCTGACCCGCCTGCTCAAGGCGCACATCCGCGCCGTCGACCAGATCGCCAAGGATCCGGCCCGTTCCGCCAAGGTCGCCAACGAGTATCTCGGCAAGGGCCTGATGGAGCCGGCCACGCTGGAGGCCGCCTTCCGTTCGCCGGGTTCCAAGTTCGTCGCCGACCCGCACGGCGTGGTCCCGGCGGTCGAGCAGATGATGGCCTACGCCAAGGAGATCGGTTCCGCCGAGGGCACCGTCCCGGTGGCGGAGGCGTTCGACTTCCGCTTCTACGACGCGGCCGCCGCGAAGTAAGCGCGATGCGTCAGCCGTTGAAGCTTCACAGCTCCATCGCCCTGTCGGCGCTCGGCGTCGGCGCTTTCCTGCTCGCCTGGGAAGCGCTGGCGCGCAGCGGCATCGTGCCTTCCGGCCTGCTGCCGTCGCCCAGCGCCGTGCCCGGTGCCTTCCTGGCGGAGTTCCGGTCCGGCACCTGGCAGGCGATGGTCTTCGCCAGCCTGTCGCACTACCTGTCGGGGCTGGCGCTCGGCACCGTCCTCGGCATCACCTTCGGCACGGCGGCGGCGACCTGGGGCATCTGGGACGCCTTCCAGGCTTGGGTGGTGCGCATGCTGCGCCCCATCCCGTCCATCGCCTGGATTCCCTTCGCCATCATCTGGTTCGGCGTCAGCAAGTCGGCGGCGACCTTCCTGATCGCGCTGACGGTCTTCTGGATCAACTACTACGCCACCTACAGCGCCGTGCGCGGGGTGGACAAGGACCTGATCGAACTCGGCCACGCCTTCGGGCAGGGCGGGCTGATCCCGCGCCTGTTCAAGATCGTCCTGCCCGGCGCGCTGCCGGGCATCCTGGCAGGCGTGCGCGCCGGGCTGGGGCAGGGCTGGATGACGGTGGTGGCGGCGGAGCTGTTCGGCATCTCCGGCCTGGGCGCGCGCATGTCCGACGCCTCCGGCCTGCTCGCCACGCACATCGTCGTGCTCTACATGGTCACCATCGCGGCGCTCTACGGCGTGTGCGACTTCCTGTTCATGCAGGTTCAGCAGCGGGTGCTCGCATGGCAAAAGTAAACGGCTCCGCTGTGATCGATCTGAAGGGCGTCGCCATCGGCTACGGCGCCGAGGCCCCGCCGGTCCTGGTGGACGTCGATCTGTCCATCGAGCGCGGCAGCTTCGTCGCCATCGTCGGGCCGTCCGGCGTCGGCAAGTCCACGCTGCTGCGCGTCGTCGCCGGGCTGCACACGGCGCGCGCCGGTGCCGTCACCATCCACGAGACGAAGAAGCCCGGCCACCGTCCGGTCAGCCTCGTCTTCCAGGACGCCCGCCTGCTGCCCTGGCGGCGGGTCGCCAAGAACGTCCGCTTCGGGCTGGAGGGGCTGCCGATCTCCACCGCCGAGCGGGAGGAGCGGGTGGCCGCCGCGCTGCGCCTCGTCCGGTTGGACGATTACGGGCGGCGCTGGCCCTACGAGCTGTCCGGCGGCCAGCGCCAGCGCGTCGGCATCGCCCGCGCCCTGGCCGTCGATCCGGACATTCTGCTGATGGACGAGCCGTTCGGCGCGCTCGACGCCATCACGCGGCACAGCCTTCAGGACGAGCTGCTGCGCATCCACCGCGAGACGGGCAAGACCGTGCTGTTCGTCACGCACGACCTGGAAGAGGCCGTGCATCTCGCCGACCGCATCATTGTTCTGGGTGGCAGCCCGGCGCGCATCGTCCAGGACGTGCGCAACGAGCCGGGCCGCGAGAGCGGCGGCTTCCGCGAGCAGGTCGAGCAGCTGCGGTCGGGGATCGCGGACAATTACAGCATTTGAGGGTGTCGAGCCGGGCCCCCACCCAACCCTCCCCCGCTCTCGGCGGACCAAAGGTCCGCCTGCCGCGTCAGCGCAAACCTCCGGTTTGCGCGAGAGCTGCGCAGGGGAGGGCTTTTTCTCCTCCCCCTGCGGAGCGGGGGGAGGCCGGGAGGGGGGCGACGCGACCACTCAACCCTACGGCGCCACCCGCCGCACGTCCCGTGCCGTCAAATGGACGTTCGCATCCGGGTCCAGCTTGCGGTCCATGATGCGGGCCTCCACCGCCTTGTCGAAGACCGGCCGGTTCAGGCAGACATACTGCAGCGCCTCGTCCGGCTTCGGCAGATGGCCGGCGAGGGTTTGCAAGGCGCGGCGCGGGACGAAGACCCGCCCGTGATACTCCCCCACCTCCACCGCGAACTCCACGGCATCGGCCTCCTCGTTCCAGGACGGGTCGTCGGGGAACACGAACAGCGGCATCACACCCTCACGCAGAACACATCTCAGTCCAGGATGTAGGTAACATCGTAGCCGCTGCGCTTGAAGCGGGTCTTCAGCAGCGTGCCCTGCGCGTCGAACCACAGATCGCGCTCCACGTCGCCGGAGATACGGTGGTGCCGCCGCCCGGTTCCCGTCGCTCAGTCGTCGAGAAGCTGCGCCAGCTTCATGGCGACGCCCATCGATCCGTCCACCTTCAGCTTGCCCATGGTGAAGGCCAGCATCGGGTTCAGCCGCCCGTCCATCAGCTTCTTCAGATTCTCGGCGGAGATGCGGATGGTGCAGTCGGGATCGGCGTCCCCGGCGTCCTCCCGCGCGATGGCGACAGGCGTCTCGCGGGCGTTGACCCGCACCGCCTCGCCGTCCTCCAGCGCGAAGCGGACGTCGGCCTTCAGGCTGCGGAAGCTGGTGGAGCGGGACTGAAGTTCGCGCAGGATGTCCTCAACCATGGATCAGTCACTCTCCCTTGAATTCGTGTCTGTCGGACCTTGACAGTAGGCGGAGTTTACGTTTACGTCAACGTCATAACCAAAACGTTTCCGGCGCCTCAACGATCCGGGAACCATCAAATCAATCGAGGGGAGTGAAACCATGCAGACCGCCGCGCCCGGACTCCGAAAGCCCCGCACCGCCTTCCGCCGTCGCTTGTCCTGACCCGCCGCGCAGCCGGAAGGATCGGAGATGACCGAGAATCTTGCGCGCCGGGGCAGCATCGGGGAGGACACGCCGGCCCATCCCTGGCTGACCCACTACCCCGAGGGCATCGCCTGGGACCAACAGATCGCCGTGACGTCGCTGGCCGAGCTGTTCGAGGAGGCCGCCCGTCGCTACGCCGACCGTCCGTGCCTGGACTTTCTCGGCCGCCGTTACCGCTACGCGGAGGTGCTGGGGCTGGTGAACCGGGCGGCCAAGGGCTTCGCCGCGATGGGGGTGAAGCCGGGTGTCCGGGTGGGGTTGTGCCTGCCGAACACGCCGACCTACGTGATCGCCTATTTCGGGATTCTGAAGGCTGGCGGCACGGTGGTGAACTACAACCCGCTCTATGTCGAGCGGGAGCTGGAGCATCAGATCGAGGATTCCGGGACCGAGATCATGGTCACGCTCGATCTGAAGCAGATTTACCCGCGCATCGAGGCGATGCTGGACCGCACACGGCTGAAGACGGTGGTCGTCTGCCGCATGGCCTCGATCCTGTCCCCGGTGAAGAGCGTGCTGTTCCGCGTGCTAAAGCGCAGCGAACTGGCCAGCATCCCGCAGGACGGGCGGCACGTGGATTTCGACTCGCTGCTGGCCAACGACGGCGTGGTCCAGCCGGTGCGGGTGGACCCGCGGCGCGACGTGGCGGTGCTGCAGTACACCGGCGGAACCACCGGCGTGCCCAAGGGGGCGATGCTGACCCACGCCAACCTCGTGGCCAACGCCCGGCAGGTGCAGGCCTGGTTCCCCGGCATGGCGCTGGGCGAGGAGCGGATGCTCGCCGTCCTGCCCTTCTTCCACGTCTTCGCCATGACGGTGATCCTGAACATGGGCTTGGCAGCGGGGGCGGAGCTGGTCATGCTGCCGCGCTTCGACACGCTGCAGGTCCTGAAGACCATCGCCCGGCGCAAGCCCACGTTGCTGCCCGGCGTGCCGACCATGTACAAGGCGCTGCTGAGCCATCCCGACGTGGCGCGCCATCCGATGCGGTCGATCCGCTATTGCATCTCCGGCGGGGCGCCGCTGCCGATGGAGCTGAAGCGCCAGTTCGAGGAGGCCACCGGCTGCGTGCTGGTGGAGGGCTACGGTCTCAGCGAGGCGTCGCCGGTCTGCGCCTGCAACCCGCTGACCGGGGTGAACAAGGAGGGCTCCATCGGCCTGCCGCTCCCCGGCATCATGGTGCAGATCCGCGCGCTGGATGATCCCGACCGCGTGTTGCCGCCCGGCGAGAAGGGGCAGGTCGCGCTGTCCGGCCCCAACGTCATGGCCGGCTATTGGAACCAGGACGAGGAGAGCCGGCGCACCATCGTCGGCGGCTGGCTGTTCACCGGCGACGTCGGGCTGATGGACGAGGACGGCTACGTCTTCCTGCTCGACCGGCTGAAGGACCTGATCATCTGCGGCGGCTACAACGTCTATCCACGCGTGATCGAGGAGGCCATCTACCAGCACCCCGACGTGGTGGCCGTTTGCGTCATCGGCATCCCCGACGACTACCGCGGCCAGAGTCCGAAGGCCTTCGTGCAGCTCAAGCCCGGCGCCAGCCTGACCGCGGAGGAGTTGAAGGACTTCCTGCGCGACAAGATCTCGCGGATCGAGATGCCGAAGCTGATCGACTTCCGTGCCGAGCTGCCCAAGACGGCGGTTGGCAAGCTGTCGAAGAAGGAGCTGATCGCCGAGACCCTGCAAAAGCCGGGGGAGTGACACCGGGGAGTGACACCGGGGAGTGACGTGGGAAAAGCGCGTGGCTTTGTCACGCCGTGGTGTGTGTGGTAGGAACGGAGACGCCGTCCGGCGGCGTGGAACGAGCGGCCTTCGTTCCCCACGCCGCCGCGGCGCGACGTGACGGAAGGCGTGCCCCCCACCATGGAACAGCTCTACACGGTGAATCAGTTGGCGGAGGAACTGGGCATCACGCCGCGCGCCCTCCGCTTCTACGAAGTGAAGGGGCTGCTGTCGCCCAACCGCCTGGGCAACAACCGCGTCTACACCAAGCGCGACCGCGCCCGGCTGAAGCTGATCCTGCGGGGCAAGCGGCTGGGCTTCTCGCTGGCGGAGATCCGCGAGTATCTGGACCTCTACAACGTCGATGGCGGGGTGGAGCAGTTGAAGGTCCTGCAGAAGCGCATCGACGCGCGGCTGAAGGACCTGGAGCAGCAGCGCCAGGACCTGGAGGCGACCGTGGGCGAACTGCGGGAGATCGAGGCCCAGGTGCAGGCCGCGCTGGACGAGCGCGGATTGGCGTCCAAGAGCGCCTGAGCCGGTGCGGTCCCGTCCGCCCGGCCGGGCCGGAGGGGATAGGGTCATGAATTTGCTGTTCCGCCTGATCGCCGTCATCGCGACCGCTCTGAGCGGCCGGCCGGTGGGGTTCCTGGAACCGGCGCGGCTGCGCTTCCGGGTCTGGCCGACCGACCTTGATCTCAACCTGCACATGACCAACGCCCGCTATTTCAGCGTCATGGACCTGGGACGGGTCGATCTGATGCTGCGCTCCGGCATGGGGCGGTCGATCCTGCGCCACCGCTGGCAACCGGTGATCGGCGCCGCCAACGTTCGCTTCCGCCGCCCGCTGGCGCCCTTCCAGCGCTTCGAGCTGGCGACCCGCGTGCTGTGCTGGGACGACAAGTATTTCTTCATCGAGCACCGGGTGGAGACCGCCGCGGGCACGGCGGCGCTGGCCGTGGTGCAGGGCGCCTTCGTGGCGCGCGGCGCCGTGGTCGCCCCGGCGGAGATTCTGGCGATCCACGGCGAGCATGGGGAATCGCCGCCCATGCCGGACGTCGTTGCCGCATGGCGCGAGCGACCGCTGGCGCCCTGACCCTTGCTCCCTGACACTTGCGCCGCGCCGCCCCCTTGCACTATGGCTGGCCGGACGCGAAAAGCCGGCAAAGCGGAAGGGCAAGGGTCATGGGCGCACACGGAATCAACGGCATCGACCACCTCGTCATCGTCGTCCGCGATCTGGAGAAGGCGCAGGACGCCTATCGCCGCATGGGCTTCACCATCTCGCCGAAGGGCCGGCATGGCGAGCTGAAGTCGGCCAACCACACCATCATGTTCGGGGCGGGCGACTATCTGGAACTGCTCGCCATCGAGCAGCCGCACCCCTTCACCGCCTTCTTCAGCGACGTGCTGAAGACCCGCGAGGGCATTGCCGCGGCGGCGTTGAAGACCGACGACGCGCGGGCGGCGCAGCGGCTTCTGGTCGAGGCCGGCTATCCGGCGGGCGAGCCGGTGGAGTTCGGCCGCCCCGTCGAGTTGCCGGGCGGCGCGCAGCAGGCGCGCTTCACCACCACCCCGATCGACGGTGTGCCGGAATGGGGCGGGCGGGTCTTCCTGTGCCAGCACCACACCCCCGAGGTGGTCTGGCGTCCCGAGCTGATCCAGCACGACAACACGGTGACCGGCCTCGCCGCCCTGGTCGTTGCCGCCGACGATCCCGACGCCACCGCCGCCTCCTACGCCCGGCTGTTCGGCACGGCGGTGGAGGCGCGGGGACCGGCGCGCGTCGTGCCGACCGGCAGCGCCCCCATCGTGGTGGCCGATCCGGCCGCGCTGCATTGGGGCTGGACCGGCGACCCGGCGCTGGCTGTTCCGCGCCCCTTCCTGGCCGGCATGGTGCTGACGGTGGCCGATCTGGAGCGCGCCCAGCAGGCGCTTCAGAAAAGCAAGTTCCCGACGGTGGTCGGCAACGGCGTGCTGCGCGTGTCGTCGGCCAGCGCCTGCGGCGCCATGCTGGCCTTCGCCAAGGAGTTCGACCTCGGCGCGCTGATCCCCTGAATCCGCCGGGCACCCTGTTGTCATAAGTGGCCGGTTGTCATAACGGAATCATATTGCTGCACTGCGTCCGATCCGTTGGACAGGACGCCGTCGCGGGCGCACATTCCCCTCTTGCGTGCATGTTGCGGCGCATCATGAGGACGGACCGACGTGGCGGACGGCGATTTCGGCAGGGTTCGGATCGAACCGGCGGGGCAAGGAGCGGCTGAACAGAAGGGCGTGGCGGCGGAGTATCTCGTCGCCGGCACGCCGGCCTACAAGCGGGCGAGCCGCATTCTCTTCGTCGCCGGTTTCTCCACCTTCGCGGCGCTCTACTGCGTGCAGCCGCTGATGCCGGAGTTCACGCGGGAGTTCGGCGTCACCCCGGCGCAGTCCAGCCTTGCCCTGTCGGTGTCCACGGGCGTTCTGGCCTTCGCGCTGCTGGTCGCCGGGGCGGTGTCCGACCGGTTCGGGCGCAAGGCGATCATGGCGCTTTCCCTGCTCGCCTCCGGCACGCTGGGCATCAGCGGGGCGATGGCGCCGGACTGGGCCTCGCTGCTGCTGGTGCGGGCGCTGGAAGGGATGGCCCTCAGCGGTCTTCCCGCGGTCGCCATGGCCTACGTGTCGGAGGAGGTGGACCCACGCTCCGCCGGAGTCACCATGGGCCTGTACATCGGCGGAACGGCGCTGGGTGGCATGTCGGGGCGGGCGCTGACGGCGCTGGTCGCCGACGTCGCGTCCTGGCGCATGGCGATGGGGGTGATCGGCACGCTCGGGATCGCCGCCGCCGTGGCGGTGTGGGTCGCGCTTCCCGCCTCGCGCCATTTCCAGCGGCGGCCGGCGGGCGTACGGAAACTGGCCGAGGCGTGGCGCGGGCACCTGATGGACCGCGGGCTGCTCGCCCTGTTCGCCATGGGGTTCCTGTCCATGGGGGCCTTCGTCACCGTCTTCAACTACATCGGCTTCCGCCTGCTGGCGCCACCCTTCGACCTCCGCCCGGCGGCGGTCGGTGCCGTCTTCACCGTCTATCTCTGCGGGGTCGTCAGCTCGCCGCTGTTCGGCGGGCTGGCGGTGCGGCTGGGGCGGGGCAGGGTGCTGGCCGTCGCCGCGGCGATGATGGCGGCCGGTCTGGCGCTGATGACGCCGGACAGCCTGTGGACGATGACGCCGGGCATCGCCCTGTTCACCTTCGCTTTCTTCGGGGTCCACACCATCGCCTCCGGCTGGATCGGGCAGCGGGCGCCGGTCAACCGTGGTCAGGCGTCGGCGATCTATCTGTTCTGCTACTACATGGGCTCCACCATCGCCGGGACGTTGGGCGGCGTTTTCTGGCACGGGTTCGGCTGGGCCGGAGTCGGCGGATTCGTCGGGCTTCTGCTGGCGGTGGGGCTGATCGTGTCGCTGGGGCTGGCGATCCGCCGCTGATTCGTTCATTGCGCGCATACTGAGGTATGGCTTCAACCGTTTCGGTTGCGCCGGGCGCCGCTTCGTCTCATTCTGAGTGCACCTGCACAACGAGGCGACCATGGCCCGTTTGTCCGTCTACAGCGACACCGATCCCAGCGTTGCGGAACTCTCGTCCGCCGACCCGGCGCTGGTCACCGCCCATCTGGCGCTGGCCGGGGTGCTGTTCGAGCGCTGGCCGACGCCCCAGGCCATCCCCGACGCCGCCGATGCCCAGGCGGTGCTTGATGCCTACGCCGGGCCGGTGGCGGCCCTGAAGGAGGCGCGCGGCTTCCAATCCGCCGACGTGGTGCGGATGCCGCGTGGCCTGCCGGACGCGGCGGCCCGCCGCGCCGCCTTCCTTGCGGAGCACACCCACGACGAGGACGAGGCCCGGTTCTTCGTACAGGGAAGCGGGGCCTTCTATCTGCATGTCGACGAGAAGGTGTTCCGCATCGTGTGCGGGGCCGGCGACCTGTTGAGCATCCCGGCGCGGACGAAGCACTGGTTCGACATGGGACCGGACCCGGAATTCACCGCCATCCGCTTCTTCACGCGTCCGGACGGCTGGGTGGCGTCCGTGACCGGCGATGTGATCGCCGACCGCTTTCCGAAGTTCGAGTCCGAAACCGGTCGCGTCCCATGATCTGTCCGCCATGATCCGGACACGGCCGTTACCTTTCGCCGCAGCCGATTGCGGCCGAAAACCGGTGCTGTTACAAGCCCTTCGGCACCAGCGCACAACCCATGGCGGGGCGTCACCCGCTTCGGAGGTTCCATGACCACGGACGGCCACACCGTCCCGCGCACGGGCAACGGCTTCATCGACGCGGCCCACAGCTCACTGATGGACCATGTCGAGACCATCCGCCGCGAATGCGCGTCCGGCGCCACCCGCGACTCCATGGTTCCCCGCTTCAGTCGCTTCGCGGACGAGATGCGCACGCATTTCGACCATGAGGAGGTCATCATCCGCGCCGCTGGCTTCACCCGGTGGGAGGAGCACGCCAGCCATCACGCGATGCTGGACCAGCAGTTCGGCCGCCTGATCGATTATGTGCGCCACTGCGACGTCACCTCGGACTTCCTGTGCACGGTTGCGGGCACTCTGGACGCCGCGCTGTGCGGGCACGAGATCCGGCACGACGGCGATTACACCGCGCTGGTGCGCGACGCCTCCAGGACGCCGGAAGGGCAGACCCTGATCGTCTGGAACAGCGCCTTCGACGTCGGGGTGGGGCCGCTCGACGCGCAGCACCGCCAACTCGCCGACCTCATGAACGAACTGGACCTGATGAGCCGCCAAGGGGCGCCGGTTCGCGAATCACTGGACCTTCTGGGGCTGCTGCACGACCATGTGCACGCCCATTTCGCCATGGAGGAAGGGGTGCTGCGCCGTGTGGCGCCGGGCCGCTTCGTGGCTCACCGCAACCATCACCGGTTGCTGGAGGGGCAGTTCGCCCGCATCCGCCAGCAGGTGGAGGATGGGCGCCTCGACCCCGGTGTCGCGGTGCGGGGATTCCTGCGCTTCTGGCTGTTGGACCATGTGCTCGGCTCAGACCGCCCGGCCTTCGCCGAGACGACGGACGCGGCGCCCCGCTGATCGCCGCCATCGTTCCGTTGCCAAGCCGATCCCGGCCTGTCATCAAAAAATCACTTGAATCGCCGGGGAAAAAGCGTAATTCATCGGGCACGACGCACTCGCACGTGCCAATGGCCCTCTGTGGTTATGCAACGACGTACCGCGTCCTTTTTGGCAGAACCGGTCATCAGTGGGCCGGTCCCGAGAGGGAGGTAGGCATGTTGGCTCTCCACGGCAGGGCTCCCAGACGGTAGCCCATAGCCGGACATCGACGCTTTGAACCTGCGGAGCTGTTAGCCCGCTCGTGAGCGTTCGACCCGGCTTTTCTCCGTCGCCTTTCACCACAACCCGAATTCCGATCCGCGGCTTCGACGGTCGTGTCGGATTCCCGTCTGTTCGCTGGACCGCCCCGCGCCGGGTGGCCCAGGGTAAGGAGTGCGCCATGGGCTTCATCCGTTCCCGTTCCGCCGTCGCCCCGCTGCGCCGCGGCGTTTCCGTCTCCGCCCCGTCCTTCGGCGCTTCGCCGGTGTCGGACCGCCGCACCTCCGTCCATCAGGCGGTGGCGCTGGCCCGGCCCGAGGAGCCGATGCACTGCATCCGTCCGGGCGTCCTGGCCGATACCGCGTCCAGCTTCGTAGCCGCCTTCGACGCCGCCGTGTCCGGCGACGTGCTCTACGCCGTGAAGTGCAACCCGGAGCCGGCGGTGCTGCGCGCCCTGTGGGCCGGCGGCGTGCGCCACTTCGACGTGGCCTCGCCCGGCGAGATCCGCCTGATCCGCCAGATGTTCCCGGACGCGGTGCTGCATTACATGCACCCGGTGAAGGGGCGCGAGGCGATCCGCACCGCCTACCAGCAGTACGGCGTGCGCGACTTCGTGCTCGACAGCATGGAGGAGCTTCAGAAGATCCTGGAGGAGACGGGCGACGCCCAGGACCTCGGCCTCGTCGTGCGTCTGGCCCTGCCGAAGGGCAACGCGGTCTACGACCTGTCCGGCAAGTTCGGCGCCCCGGCGGCGGATGCGGTGGAACTGCTCCGGGCGGTGCGGATGGTGGCCTCGAAGGTCGGCGTGTCCTTCCATGTCGGCTCGCAGATGCTCGACCCGTCCGCCTATGAGCGGGCGCTGGAGCTGGCCGGCCGCATCATCGCGGAGTCGGGCGTGGTGATCGACGTTCTGGATGTCGGCGGCGGCTTTCCCGTCTCCTACCCGGGCGTCACCCCGCCGCCGCTCGGCGACTTCATGGAGGCCATCGCCCGCGGCGTGGCCAAGCTCGACCTGCCGGCCCACTGCCGCGTCTGGTGCGAGCCGGGCCGCGCGCTGGTCGCGCCGGGCGTGTCGCTGGTCGTGCAGGTGGTCAAGCGCCGGGGCAACGAGCTGTTCATCAACGACGGCGTCTACGGCGCCCTGTCGGACGCCGGGGTTCCCGGTTTCCGCTTCCCGGTCCGCATGATCCGTCCGTTCGCGCCGATGGGCGACGAGCCGGTGGAGGCCTTCGCCTTCTACGGCCCGACCTGCGACAGCGCGGACCGCATGAACGGCCCGTTCCACCTGCCCGCCGACATCCGTGCCGGCGACTGGATCGAACTGGGCCAGCTGGGGGCCTACGGCTCCTGCCTGCGCACCGCCTTCAACGGGTTCGACCAGGCCCGCGTGGTCGAGGTTTCGGACGCGCCGCTGCTGGAAACGCCCGGCTACGTCCTCAAGAGCTGCGTGGCATAAGTCCCGCATCGCGGGAAAGCTGTGGATATCCCTAAAAAATCACCGTAAACCATCGTTGGTCCGCCACCCTCCGCCTTTGCAAGAGGCGCGAGGGTGACGGGCTGTATTTCTGTCACGCCAACCACGGGGGACCGTCTTAGATGACCCTGGACACCAAGCACATCACCTTCACCGGCCGCATGGTCATTGTCGGCTTCGGATCGATTGGCCAGGGAGTGTTGCCCCTGATTTTGCGCCACATCGGAATCACGAAGGACCAGATCACCATCGTCACCGCCGAGGAGCGCGGTCATGCCGAGGCGGATGAGCTTGGCGTCAAATTCATCAACCTGCCGCTGACGAAGGAGAATTACGTCCAGGTTCTGGAGCCCATGCTGGGCAAGGGCGATTTCCTGGTCAACCTGTCGGTGGACGTGTCGTCCGTCGCCCTGTTCGAGTTCTGCCACAAGGTCGGCGCGCTCTACATCGACACCTGCGTCGAACCGTGGGCCGGGGGCTACACCGACCCGTCGCTGTCGCCGTCGCTGCGCTCCAACTACGCCCTGCGCGAAACCGCGCTGTCGCACCGCGCCGCCTATGAGGGCGGGCCGACGGCCGTCCTGACCCACGGCGCCAACCCCGGCCTCGTCTCGCATTTCGTCAAGCAGGCGCTGCTCAACGTCGCCGCCGACATCGGCGAATCGACGGAGGTCCCGAAGGACCGCGCCGGCTGGGGCGCCCTGGCGGCCAAGCTGGGCGTCAAGGTGATCCACATCGCCGAGCGCGACACCCAGGTCTCCAACGAGCCGAAGAAGGTGGGCGAGTTCGTCAACACCTGGTCGATCGACGGCTTTGTCGGCGAAGGCTGCCAGCCCACCGAACTCGGCTGGGGCAGCCACGAGAAGCATTTCCCGGTCGATGGCCGCCGCCACGAGTTCGGCTGCGACGCCGCCATCTATCTGATGCGGCCCGGCGCCTCCACCCGCGTGCGCACCTGGACCCCGCTGGAGGGGCCGTTCCACGGCTTCCTCATCACCCACAGCGAGGCGATCTCCATCGCCGACTACTACACCCAGCGCGACGGCAACCACGTCACCTACCGCCCGACCGTGCATTACGCCTATCATCCGTGCGATGACGCGGTGAAGTCGGTGCACGAGCTGGCCGGCAAGAACTGGTACATGCAGCCGAGCCAGCGCCTGATGATGCACGAGATCGTCAGCGGCACCGACGAGCTGGGCGTGCTGCTGATGGGCCACAAGAAGGGCATCTACTGGTTCGGTTCCCGCCTGGGCATCGACGAGGCGCGCGCCCTGGTGCCCTACAACAACGCGACCTCGCTGCAGGTCACGGTGGCGGTTCTGGCCGGCATCATCTGGGCGCTGGAGAATCCCAACCGCGGCATTGTCGAGCCGGACGAGATCGACTTCCAGCGCATCCTGGAGATCGCCAAGCCCTATCTCGGCGAGCTGGTCGGCGCCTATGGCGACTGGACTCCGCTCCAGGACCGCGAGCGTCTGTTCCCCGAGGACATCGACCACGACGATCCCTGGCAGTTCAAGAACTTCCGGGTTGTCTGATTGGAAAAGGGGCTCTTCGGAGCCCCTTTTCCTTTGACGCGGTCAGAGGGTCAGCGCCAGCAGCAGCGCGCTGGCCACCAGGGCGATGCAGGCACGCCGGTACAGGTGAAGGGCGCGGGTTATGTCCTGCTCCGTGGCGGCGGTGCGGCCCGGCCCCATCCAGGCATCCTCGATCCGAACCGCGCCGTAGACCCGCGGTCCGCCGAGCCGGAGGTCGAGCGCCCCGGCCATCGCCGCCTCCGGCCAGCCGGCGTTGGGGGAGCGGTGGCGGTGGGCGTCGCGTCGCACCGAACGCCAGGACTCGGCGGCGTCGGCCCCTTCGGTGAAGCGGGCAGCGACCCAGATCAGCAGCGCCGACAGGCGGGAGCCGGGCAGGTTGACCAGATCGTCCAGCCGCGCCGCGGCCCAGCCGAACGCCTCGTGCCGGGGAGTGCGGTGGCCGATCATGCTGTCCGCGGTGTTGATCGCCTTGTAGAGCGCGATTCCCGGCAGCCCGCCGACCAGCAGCCAGAAGGCCGGAGCGACCACTCCGTCCGAGAAGTTCTCCGACAGGCTTTCGATGGCGGCGCGACTCACCCCATGCTCGTCGAGGCTCGCCGGGTTGCGGCCGACGATGCGCGACACGGCCTCGCGCGCCGCTTCCAGCCCGTCGTTGCGGAAGGCGGCGGCGACTGCGGCGACATGGTCGTGCAGGCTGCGCTGCGCCAGCAGGGTGGAGGCCAGCGCTGCTTCGAGGAGGCCGCCCAGCGGCAGGTGCCGGCACAGTCCCGCCACCGCCGACGCGGCGCCGCCCACCACCAGCAGCAGGACGAGCAGCGCCAGCACCCCCGCCGCCTTGCGGATGGCGAAAGAATCACGGTCGCGGTTGAGCGCGCGGTCAAGCTGGGCGATAAGCGCGCCGATCCACACCACCGGGTGACGGATTTGGGCGTAGAGTGCGTCCGGATAGCCGGCGGCGGCCTCGATGAGGAGAGCGGCGGCGAGCACGGACGGATGAAGCTCCACGGGAACGATTCCTCTGGGGGAAGGGAAGGGGCGGGATGATGGCGGAATCGGCGGCGGGGTCCAAGAGGATCGTCCAGGATGGCATCACTCAAGAGGAGATCATCCATGGCGGCGACCTCGACGCGGCGCGGGCGGCCTTTCCGGGGGCGCCGGAGCCCTGGGTGGACCTGTCCACCGGCATCAACCCCTGGCCTTACCCGCTGCCGCCCATCCCGGCCGATGCCTGGGCGCGCCTGCCGGGCCGCGCGGCCGAAACGGCCCTGCGCGAGGCTGCGGCGGCCTGCTACAGCGTGCCGTCGCCGGACCGCGTCGCCGCCGCGGGCGGTTCCCAGGCGCTGATTCAGATTCTGCCGCGGCTGCGCCGTCCAGGGATGGTCGCCGTGCTCGGGCCGACCTACGCCGAGCACGCCGCGGGCTGGGCCAAGGCCGGCCATCGCGTGACCGAGGTGGAATCGCTGGAGAGATGCGACGCCGACGTGGTCGTGGTCGTGAACCCGAACAACCCAGACGGCCGCATCGTCCCGCCCGAAACCCTGCTGGCCCTGGCGGAGCGGCAGGCGGCGCGGGACGGCTGGCTGGTGGTGGACGAGGCCTTCGCCGAGGTTACCCCGGAATGCAGCGTGACGTCGGAGGCCGGAAGACCCGGGCTGGTCATCCTGCGCTCCTTCGGGAAATTCTTCGGGCTGGCCGGGGTCCGGCTCGGCTTCCTGCTCGGCGAGCCGGCGTTGGTCCAGGATCTGCGTGCCGCTGTGGGACCTTGGGCGGTGTCGGGTCCCGCGCTGGCCGTCGCCACCGCGGCGCTGTCGGATTCGACGTGGATCGCCGCCACCCGGCGCCGTCTGACCGAGGCCGCGGCCCGCTTCGACGCGCGTTTGGCGGCTGCCGGGCTGCGCGTCGCCGGAGGGACCTCGCTCTTTCGTCTCATAGACGACACCCAGGCTGCCGGGCTTTACAACGCGTTGGGCCGGACCGGGGTGTTGGTGCGCCGGTTCGACTATCGGCGGCACTGGTTGAGGTTGGGGCTGCCGGCGGACCAGCCGACGGAAGACCGTGTGATGGTTGCGTGTGAAACATTCAATAATCGATAGATTTTGCGCTTAAAATAGGCGATCACCACCATAGCGCGACAAGATGGCACACAGGGGCAAAAAGGCGCATCGGCTAACGTACTCCTGGTTTGCCCTATCGTGGCGCAAGAATCTTCCATGACGCTGTGGGGGCCATGCTGGATTCGGTCGGTTCAATGAGTCCTTCTGGGGATGCGGAGGAAACCCGGGCTGCGCTGTGGCGTGCGTTCGACACGCTGCCATCGGGGGTCTGCGTCACCACGGACACGGGGACCATCCTGTATGCCAATCCGGCTCTGCACCGTCTGTTGCGCTATGCGCCCGGTGGCCTGACCGGCAGCGACCTAGCGGCGCTCGAGCCGGAGGACGCCGTTCTCCCGGCGCTTCCGGACGCGTCGGGAGAACGCCCGCTGCGGCGCCTGGATGGCGAAACCGTCTGGGTGTCCGAGTCGGTCGGTCCCCTCACCGGCCCGTTGGGGGAGCGGCAGTCGCTGCGCGTCTACACCGACGTCACCCACCACCGGCAGGCGCAGGCCGCGCTGCGCGACCAGCTCCTGATGAAGGAGGTGCTGTTCGAGACGCTGCCGGTTCCCGTTTTCGTGAAGAACGCGGCGGGCGAGTACACCGATTGCAACGACGCCTTCGAGCGCTACACCGGGCTGGAGCGCCGCAGCATCGTCACCAAGACCGCCTTCGCCGTGATGGACCCGCGCATTGCCAAGGCGCACGCCGACCAGGATCGCGAATTGACCGTCAACTGGGGGCAGCGCAGCTACGAGGAGGCGGTTCCCTTCGTCGGGGGCACTACCCGCCTGTCCAGCCTGACCAAGGCCGTCTTCTGCGACAGTGCCGGAAACCTGGGCGGCATCGTCGGCGTGATCCACGACCTGACCGAGGGGTTGCCCAGCGAGGAGCGACTCCAGGCCATCCTGGAGCAGAGCCCGATCGGCGTGTCGGTGTCGCGCCGCGACGACGGCAAGATCATCTTCGTCAACACCCGATTCGCCGAACTGATCGGTTTGACTCGCGAGGATCTGATCGGCCGCCAAGCCCGCGACTATTATCTGGACCGGCACCAGAGGGAGCGGGTGATCGATCGCCTGCGTTCCTATGGGTCGGTGACCAACATGGAGGTGCAGTTCCGCCGGGCCGACGGCTCGTCCTTCTGGACTCTGTTCACCGTGAATCAGGCGGTGATCCAGGGCGTTCAGGTGAATCTGGCCTGGATCTACGATTATACCGACCGCCGCAACATGGAGGAGGCCTTGCGGGACATGGCGTCCCGCGACCCGCTGACGGGAATCTACAACCGCCGTTCCTTCATGGAACTGGCACGATCGCAGCTGGCCCGCGCCCATCGCTTCAACGAGCCGCTGTCGGTCTTCGTGCTGGACGTCGATCATTTCAAGCGCATCAACGACAGCTACGGCCACGCCACCGGTGACGATGCCCTGCGTATGGTGGCCGGCGGCTGTCAGGCCATCCTGCGCGAATACGACATTCTCGGCCGGCTGGGCGGGGAGGAGTTCGTGGTTGTCCTGCCCGGCGCCACCGCGGAGGAATCGCGCGTCGTGGCGGAGCGGGTGCGCCGTCACCTGTCCCGCATGGCGATTCCCGGCCCTGAGGGCCGCTTCCACCTGACCAGCAGCATCGGCATCTCCGCGCTGGACAATGCCTACGACACGCTGGAGAAGGCGATCCACCGCGCCGACCTTGCCCTCTACCGAGCCAAGCGCGAGGGGCGCAACCGGGTCGTCGTCTACGAACCGGGCATGTGAGCCGCCGTACCCTGGGGATGAGTGGTACAATTTGTCGCAGCTCGTGGCGGTCCGTTTTTAAAGCCAACTGATTATTACGTACGCTATGAGTCATTGGCAAAAGTTATTACCAACGGTCGAGTTGGTGACCTGTTTGTCAGGTGTTTGAGAGGCGGACGGTCATGGCGGTCGGCATAGACGGCACACACGGTGGCTTGACCGGACAGGAGCGGACGTTTCACCGCGACGAGATCATCGTCTCGAAGACCGATCTCAAGGGCTGCATCACTTACGCCAACGACGTGTTCCTGCGCATCAGCGGGTACCGCGAGGCGGACCTGCTGGGACGGCCGCACAACATCGTCCGCCATCCGGACATGCCCCGCTGCGTCTACAAGCTGCTGTGGAGCCGCATCGAGGCCGGGAACGAAATCTTCGCCTATGTGATCAACCGGGCGAGGAACGGCGACCATTACTGGGTGTTCGCCCACGTCACGCCGGTCTTCGGCAATCCCGACAGCGGGAACGGGCGGACCATCACCGGCTACCATTCCAGCCGGCGCGTTCCGGCGCGGCCGGCGGTGGCGGCGGCGGCGGGCCTCTACGCCGCGCTGCGGGCGGAAGAGGCGCGGCACGCCGACCGCAACGCCGCGATGACGGCTTCCGGCGCCATGCTGGAAAAACTCCTGCGCGACAAGGGCACGAGCTATGACGAGTTTGTCTTCAGTCTCTAAAGCGCTCGCCGCCATCGCTTTGGTTGCCCTGTTGTCGGCGGCGCAGGCGGTGCATGGTCTCGCCACCGGCAACATCACCGCCGGTGTGCTGGGCTTGCTGGCAGTCATACCCTGTCTTGCCGCGATCCGGTGGCTGAGGCTCACCAACCGGACCATCCGGAAAGCCATGACGGTGATCGCCGCGGCGGAGAAGGGCGACCTTCAGCCGCGCATCCTGAACATCCACGGCAACAGCCCCATCGCGGACATGCTGCGCACCATCAACCGCCTGCTGGACCGTGTGGAGTCCTTCGGCAAGGAGGCCAACGCCGCCATGCAGCACGCGGCGGAGGGACAGTATTACCGGCGCATCGTGATGACCGGCATGGTCGGCGAGTTCGGGGCCTATTCCCGCCAGATCAACGACGGGCTGGCCGCGATGGACAGCAAAAGCCGCGAGTTCGTGGAAAGCGCCACCCGCATCGGCGCCAACATCAAGGAGGTCGCGCAGAGCCTGTCGGCCAGCGCCGCCCAGCTCGAAGCATCCTCCACCGCCATGACGGCGACCGCGGCCACAGCCAGCGAGCAGTCCTTCTCCGCGGCCTCGGCGGCGGAGCAGGTGTCGTCCAACGTGGACGGCGTGGCCGCGGCGACCGGCGAGGTGTCGGGCGCCATTGGAGAGGTGGCCCAGGGCGTGTCCCGCACCGCCGATCTCGCCCGCAGCTCGGTGGAGAAGGTGCGGGAGGCCGACGCCACCATCCGCTCCCTTCTCGCCGCCTCCGATCAGATCGGCGCGGTCGTTCAGCTCATCAACGACATCGCCAGCCAGACGAACCTGTTGGCGCTCAACGCCACGATCGAGGCGGCGCGCGCCGGAGAAGCCGGCAAGGGATTTGCCGTGGTGGCGACCGAGGTGAAGAATCTCGCCAACCAGACGGCCCAGGCGACGGAGGACATCACCGCCCAGATCTCCCAGGTCCAGTCGGTGACCCGAGCGACGGCAACGGTGATCCAGCATGTCGGCGGCATGATCCACGACATCGACGAGATCGCCGTCGGCATCGCCAGCGCCGCCGAACAGCAGAGCGCGGCCATTGACGAGATCAGCCGGTCCATCCGCGAGGCGTCGGCCGGCGTGCGCACCGTGGCCGACGCGGTGACCAGCGTGTCCTCGGGCGCACAGGACGCCAGCGCCGCCGCCAGTCAGGTGCTTTCATCGGCTGGAGAGCTGGCGCGCCGCGCCGTGACGCTCAACGGCGACATCGACAGCTTTGTCGCCCGTGTCTGTGGCGGGCAGCGCTGAGCATCGAGCAAGCCTGACCACACGGCCGGGGCGGTCCCGGAAAAATTGAATTCCATGGCCTGAAGGCGCCGGACCAAACACAGGATGTTCCGGGAGGCCGGATGTTCCGGGAGGCTAGGTCGTCCCGGAGCCGCCTGTCCGAAGTCCGATCGTCTCCAGCGCCGCCCGGTCATTGTCCTTCGGGGTGGCGGTGTGCTCGGCATCCCGTACGGCGTCCTTGAGGGCGGCATCCAAGCGCTGGATGCGGTCGCTGCCGATGCCCGCGACATCCTGGCGGCGGGCGGCGGCAACCAGTTCAGCGGCCAGCATGGAAGCCTCGGCAAAGCCCACATTGCCGGCCGAGCCCTTCAGGATGTGGGCCGAGCACTCCACCGCCGTGAAGTCGCGATTCCGAGCCGCCAGCCGGAGTTGGTCGAGATGGTCCGGCGTCTCGCGGCGGAAGATGTCCATCAGCAGCGCAAAGCCTTCATCGCCGATCGCGTCGCGCAGATCCCGGCGCTTGGCATGGTCGATCCGCGGCGGCGGGCCCGTCTCCGGACGCGGTGCCGGCTGGTCTGGTTCGCTTGGTTCCGGGACGCCGGTCCACCGGGCGACGGTTTGCAGCAGCTGCTCGGCCACGATGGGCTTGGCCAGGTAATCGTTCATCCCGGCGGCCAGACAAACGGCCTGATCCCCTTCCATGGCGTTGGCGGTCATGGCGACGATCGGAACACGAGCTGCCGCTCCACCCATCCGGCGGATCGCCTGCGTCGCCGCCAGCCCGTCCATTTCGGGCATCTGGACATCCATCAGGACGAGGTCGTAGGGCAGGGCGGCGACGGCGTTGACCGCCTCCAACCCGTTCGACACGGAATCAACCGCATGGCCACCCCGGCGCAGCAGGGCGAGGGTCACCTGCAGGTTCACCGGATTGTCCTCCGCCACCAGGATGCGGCGCCGCAAGGGGCCGGATAGGGGCGATCTGCCGGATCGGGTCGATCTGGATGTGGCCGAGGTGGGCGCGGCCACCGGCGGCAAAGCCCTCGCCGGCGAGGCGAACAGGCATGAGACGGCGTTGCGGAGCGCCGTTGCGCGGATCGGCTTGACGATCCGCACCGCCACGCCGGCGGCATCCCCCTCCGGATCACCCATGCGGTGGGAGGTGGCCAAGGCCAGGGGCAGGGTGGCCAGCGCCGGTTCGGCGCGAATGCGGACGGCCAGCTCGGGCCCGGTCAGGCCCGGCATGCAATGATCGAGGATGGCGGCGTCGAACGGGCGCCCCTCCACGCTGGCGTCCAGAAGCCGGCGCAACGCGTCCTCTCCCGTGGCCGCGGATTCGGTTGCCAACCCCAGCGCGGCGAGCTGGCGGGCCAGCAGGTCGCGATTCACCGCCAGATCATCCACCAGAAGAACACGCCGTCCGGTCCAGGCGCCCGGCTCCCCCGCCATGGGGGTGGTTTCCGCCGTTGCACCACGCCACAGGGGAATGACGGCCCAGAACACGCTGCCCTCTCCAGGCATGCTGTGGACACCGATCCGCCCGCCCATCAGCTCGGTGAGTCGCTTGCAAATGGCGAGGCCCAGCCCGGTTCCTCCATGGCGCCGGGCCGATGACCCGTCCACTTGGCTGAACATGGAGAACAGGCGTTTGTGGTCGGTTGCGGCAATGCCGATGCCCGTATCCCGCACTTCGAAGCGGACGGTCACCGGCGTGTCCTGCGGCGGCTTCCCCCCGGCGTCCTCCGGCTCCGCTCCGTTTCCCTCAGAGGAGAGGCTGTCCGGCTCGACCGACAGCACAATGGTGACGCTGCCCTGATCGGTGAACTTGACCGCGTTGCCGGCAAGATTGATCAGGATCTGGCGCAGCCGTCCGGGATCGCCCCGCAGCGGGCCGTGCAGGGCCGGCGGGACGTAGCTGGCCAGCTCCAGCCCCTTCGCGGCGGCGCGCGGGGCCAGCAACTCCACGACGCTCTCGACCAGCGGCACCGCCTCGAAGTCGGTTATCTCCAGCGTGAGGCGACCGGCGTCGATCTTGGAGAAGTCCAGGATGTCGTTGATGATGGTCAGCAGCGATTCCGCGGAGTCGCGGATGGTGTCGGCGTAACCCCGCTGCTCCTCGTCGAGGTTGGTTTCCTGAAGAAGCCCGGCCATGCCGATCACCCCGTTCATGGGTGTCCGGATCTCGTGGCTCATGGTTGCCAGGAACTCCATCTTGCTGCGCTGCCCGGCCTCGGCCTTCTCCTTGGCATCGGTCAGTGCCCGCTCCACCCGCTTGCGCTCCGACAGGTCACGGAAGAATGCGGCGAAGAGGATGCCCTGCTGCGTCTGCACTTCGGCCAGGGACAGGTCGAGGGGAAACACCTCCCCATTCATCCGCAGCCCGTTGACCTCCCGGGAGAAATTCGGACCGATCCGCCGGGTGCCCGCGGCGATGGCCTCCATGATGCGGCTGTGAGCCCCGTGATGCTGCGGTTCCATCAACTCCTGCACATCGCGCCCGACCAAGCCGCCGGGCGGGTAGCCGAAAATTCGGTGGGCCGCGCTGTTGGCCGTTTCGATGACGCCGTCCACGCGGACCGTCAGGATGCCTTCCACGGCGGTTTCCAGAAGCGTGTTGAAGCGGGCGTTGCCGTCCTCCAACTGGGCATCCTTGCGGTGCAACAAGGTCAGAACGGCGGTGAACAGCAGGATGGTCAGCCCGGAGCCCAGCGCGACGAGCGCGATCTCCAGCTGGTTGGTCCACCAGCCGGCCAGTTCCTCGTCTTCGCTGCGGCTGATCGCCAGAACCAGCGGCCAGACCGGCGTGGCGCGATAGGCGGTGATGCGATCTACACCGTCCGGAGTGGTTTCATGGAACACGCCGCCTTCCGACGCCGGAAGATGGACCCGGAACAGCTCATTCCCCGCCATCGGCGTGCCGATTCCATTCGTGCCATCCTGCGGAAGCCGGGTCAGGAGAAGGCCATCGCGGCGGTAGAGCGACACCGTCCCGTGCAGCCCGTTGCGCACCGCCCGGAAGATGCTTTGCAAGTACTCGGGATTGACAGAGGCGATCACCACCCCCAGGAGGGTTCCATCCGAGCCGTGAATGGCCCGGCTCATCGGCAGCACCCATTTGCCCGACCGGTCCTCCGCAGCTCCGGCCGGCGTCAGGAAGCGCCCCCGCATCGGGTTCCCGACATGGAGACCCTTGCTCTGACTGGGCAGGTGGGCGCGGAACAGATCCAACTCCACGAAAGAGGTGCCGAGCAGCCGAGGGTCCTCCGTGGTACCCACCAGCACACCGCGGCGGTCGAGCACCAAGAAGCCGCGGATGTGCGGTGACCGGCGCAACCGTTCCTGAAGCAGGAGAACCAGCGCTCCATGCTCATGGCCTTGGGTCGGCTGGCCGTCCAGCAGCATTCTCAAATTCACCGCGTCGCCCACCGACGCCAGGGTGACGTCCACCGTCTGAACCGTGCGGCTGATCGAGGATTCCAGAGCGCTTGCCAGATTTTCGATGTTCTCCGCCGCGTTTTTCAATGTAAGGGTGCGGTCGGCGTGGATATCGTAGGCGAACTCGAACAGAAGAGCCATCAACGACAAGAAGGCCAAAGCGAGAAGGGCGCCCCGATGCTGCAGCAGGGCAAGCTTGGCCATCACGCGCGGCTCCGTGGGGTATGCTGAGTTCGCGCGAATCTTAACAGCGGGCGTGCGAAGCGCAAGCCCGCGCTGTGCAGACGGGGGGCGTGGTGCTATCCTGCCGCAGTGGGAGCCGGTTTACGGGGGGCAAGGCCGTGCGACGTCTTTCCATCGCACTGTCGGCGTTGGCGTTTCACGCTGTCCTCCAGTCCGTGTTTCTGCTGTGCGGCGCAACGCCGGTCCGGGCGGAGGCGCGGCTCGACAGGGTGCAGCGCATGGGACTGCTGCGCGTGTGCATCTGGCCGGACTATTACGCCATCTCCTTCCGCAATCCGTACAGTGGAGAGCTTCAGGGCCTGGATGTCGACATGGCACGGGCCTTCGGCCAGGATCTGGGCGCGCAGGTCAGTTTCGTGGAAAGCGGTTTCTCGACCATCATCGCCGATCTGCTGGGCGATCGTTGCGACATCGGCATGTTCGGCATCGGCGCCACCGCTTCCCGCGCGGAATGGATCGCGTTCAGCCAGCCCTATCTGCGCAGCGGCATCTACGCCGTATCCTCCCAGACGCACCCGCGCATCCTGCGATGGGACGATCTGGACCAGGACGGCATGGTGGTGGCGGTTCAGAAGGGCACCGTCATGGACGATTACGCCAGCCGGACCCTCCGCAAGGCCAGTGTCCGCATCGTCTCCGGACCTCAGGAGAGGGAGGAGGAGGTGCAGTCCGGGCGCGCCGACGCCTTTCTGACCGATTATCCCTACGGCCGGAAGGTGCTCGCCGTCCACCAATGGGCGCACCTGATCACGCCGGACGCTCCGGTCCAAACCACGCCCTACGCCTATGCGGTGGCACCGGGAGACCCGGTGTGGCTGGACCGGGTCAACCGATTCGTCGAGGCGGTCAAGCGCGACGGGCGGCTGGAGTCCGCCGCCGCCCGGTTCGGTCTGACCCCCATCGTGGCACGGGATTGACGGGCACGGGATTGACGGTCAGATCTCGACCTGGGTGCCCAACTCCACCACGCGGCCCGGAGGGATGCAGAAGAACTCCGTGGCCGACAGGGCCGTCTTCGACAGCAGGATGAAGGCGGGCTCGCGCCAGCCCGGCAGGCCGGTCGACCGTGACGGGATCAGCGTCTCGCGGCCCAGGAAGAACGACGTCTCCATCATGTCCAGATGCAGGCCGAAGCGGCGGCACCGCTCCAGCGCGCGGGGAATGTGCGGCTGCTCCAGATAGCCGAAGCGCAGCACCACGCGGAAGAAGCCCTTGCCCAGCTTCTCAACCAGGACGGCGCGGTCCGGAGAGACGCGGGGCACCTCCTCCATGATGACCGTCATGACGACCACCCGCTCGTGCAGCACCCGGTTGTGCTTGATGTTGTGGAGCAGGGCGTGGGGGACGACGTCTGGGTTGCCGGTCATGAAGATGGCCGTCCCGGCGACGCGCTGCGGCGACTGCGGCGTGACGCGCTGCAGGAACAGGTCCATCGGCAAGGCGTCGGCGTAGAGCCGTTCCGCCAGGATGCGGCGGCCCCGGCGCCACGTCGTCATCAGCGTGTAGACCGCCGCCGCGATCAGCAGCGGGAACCAGCCGCCGTCCGGCACCTTCAGCAGGGTCGCCCCGAACAGCGCGAGGTCGATCACCAGCAGGATGGAGAAGGCGGCCACGACCAGCAGAGGATTCCAGCGCCACAGCCGCCACGCCACCACAGCGGCGAGGATGGTGTCGATGGCCATGGCCCCCGTCACCGACACGCCGTAGGCGGCGGCCAGATTGCTGCTGGACCCGAAACCGATCACCAGGATCACCACGCCGATCAACAAAAGCCAGTTGTTGCGCGGGATGTAGACCTGGCCGACCTCATGCTCGGACGTGTGGCGGATCTCGCGCCGTGGCAGGTAGCCCAACTGCACCGCTTGGCGGGTCAGCGAGAAGGCGCCGGAGATCACCGCCTGGCTGGCGATGACCGTGGCCGCCGTGGACAGCAGGACCAGGGGGAGTTGCGCCCAGTCCGGAGCCAGATGGAAGAAGGGGTTCTCCAGCGTTTCCGGCTCGTGCAGCAGCATGGCGCCCTGCCCGAAGTAGTTCAGCAGCAGCGCCGGCAGGACGAGGTAGAGCCACGCGATGCGGATCGGCGCCCGCCCGAAATGGCCCATGTCGGCGTAGAGCGCCTCGGCCCCGGTGACCGCCAGGACCACGGCGCCCAGCGTCAGGAAGGCCACCCAGCCGTGATCGACGAACAGCGCCGCCCCGTAGAGCGGGTTGAACGCGCGCAGAACGTCCGGCCAGTGCAGCACCTGGATCAGGCCCAGCACCGCCAGCGTGGCGAACCACACCCCCATGATCGGGCCGAAGAAAATGCCGACCCGGCCGGTGCCCTGCCGTTGGAACAGGAACAGCAGAGTGAGGACCGCCAGCGTGATCGGAACGATGTAGGGGGACAGGACCGGGGTGACGACCTTCAGCCCTTCCACCGCGCTCAGCACCGAGATGGCCGGGGTGATCAGGCTGTCGCCGTAGAACAGCGCCATGCCCAGGATCGCCAGCGCCATGATGGCGCGGTTGCCCGCTCGGGAGCTGAGTCCGCGGTGGGCCAGCGTGCCCAGGGCCAGGACGCCGCCCTCACCCTTGTTGTCCGCCCGCATCACGAGCAGGACGTATTTCAGCGTCACCACGATGATGAGCGCCCAGGTCGCCAGCGACAGGATGCCGAGGATGGTCGGCTCGTCGAGCGGCAGGCCGGTGTGGGTGAAGGATTCCCGCATGGTGTAGAGCGGGCTGGTCCCGATGTCGCCGTAAACCACGCCCAGCGCCCCCAGGACGAGGGCGGGCATGCGGTTGGCCTGAGGGGGGTGGCCCGGGGGAGGGCTGCTGGGAGCGGAGTTGGGGGCGGCGCCGTTCGGTCCGTCGCCGGTTTGCTGGTTGGCGCTGTCCATGATGGTCCGTTCGTTCGGATCGCGGTCCGGTGTTGGGAGTCCCTCCTTGCGGGCGGAACGCTTCGGCCGCGAACCTTCTCCTTACATCAACCGCTCACCACAAGACCATATGGTTCCGGTGGTGCGGGGGTGCCAGCCGCAGCGTGCAAGGCGGCGCGGATCAGCGCCATCAGCGTTGGTCCCAGCGTCGAACCGAAGAGCCTGGATGGGAACAAAAATCGAACAACCTGCTTGTTGTTCATTTTTTGTTCTGTTAGGATTTTTCTATCGACGCTGACATCGGGCGTTTCGACGTCGCCCGCCGCGGCGCGGCCAACCGATCAAGGGAGATTGCCATGTCGATCCTGGTTTTCCTGCGCGAGCTTGCCGGTCTGACGGCCCTCTTCGGTACCCTGTTCGTCTGGACTCTGCTGGGCCACGCCGCCGGCTTCTGAAACGCCGGACCGCCCGAATGGAGTCGCCATAAGGGTTGGACCTCCTCCGGATAATAATCCGAAATCCCAGGCAACCCTTGGCGACGCATCGCTTACATCCGGAATGCGTCCAACGCAGCCGCCGGGCACCTCCAGCTGAGCCGGGGTCGGCCGGGGCGGGGCGGGCGACGCGACGATCAGGCCACCGGCCGAGGCCGGCTGGTGACGACAACGCGGAATTCTGGGATCGGGACGGATGCGAAACTTCTTTCGGAAGCGGCGGGCGAGCGCCGATGCGGATGACCGGATGTCCATGGGTGGCGGCATCACGGGTGGTGGAGCAGCCGGACCGGGCTCCTCCCCAGGCAATGCGGCTCTCGGCCATCCGCCGATGCAATCCCAGAGCCCCGTCGCGGGCCGTCCGGCACCGCATCTGCGCCCGGTCGGCGGAGCGGCGGGAGGCGGGCTCGGTGGTGGGCTGGGCGAGACGATGCGCGGCCCGTCGGGGCTGCGGCACGATGCTCTCAACAGCCCGCTTGGCGGCGGTGGTGGACTGGGCGGCCAGCGCGGTCAAGCTCCCGCCGATACGGATCTTCCACGCTTCACCATGACCGTGAATGGCGGGCTGCGTGGACCGGGGGCGGTCGGTGCGCCGGCGATGCTGAAGGGGCTCACCCCCGAACTGAACGGCCTGCTGCGCGAAGCCTTCACGCCGACGCGGCCCAAGCAGCAGTTGAACTCGCTGTTCATCGGCCGGACCGACACGCTGAAGCGCATCATCTCCGCCATCGAGGAGGAGCGGGCGCACGTCATCCTGTTCGGCGACCGTGGCCGTGGCAAGACCTCCGTCGCCAACGCCATCGAGAAGATCGCCGGCCAAGCCGGCTACCTCTCGCTGAAGCTGACCTGCAGCGCGGAGCTGAGCTTTGAAGACATCTTCCGTCACTTCCTGAAAAAGATCCCCTCGACCTATTACCGCTCGGGGATGGACAACCCCTTCGCCTCGCGGCGCAGCTTCACCAGCTTCAACGAGCTTCTGCCCGAGGGCGGGTTCAGCGTGACGGAGCTGAACGAGGTTCTGTCGGGCATCCACGCCACCCATGTGCTGCTGATCCTCGACGAGTATGACCGCGTCACCGACGAGGACTTCCGCAACAAGCTGGCCGAGCTGTTCAAGAATCTCACCGACAGCTCGATCCCGGTGACGCTGCTGGTGGTCGGCGTGGCGGAGAACCTGGATCAGCTCCTGGGCAAGCACCCGTCAATCCAGCGCTCGCTGGTGCCGGTGCATCTGCCGCTGATGACCGATGTGGAGATCGGGCGCCTCATCAACGCGGGAGCCGAGAACGCCGGCATCGCCTTCGCGCCGGAAGCTGTGGACCGCATCTGCGAGTTCGTCCGCGGTCTGCCCTATTACGCCCAGCTTCTTGGACTACACGCCGCCCGCAGCGCGGTCAGCCGCGGCTCGACGGTGGTGGAGCGGGACGACCTCGCCTACGCCGTCACCCGTTGCCTGCAGGAGGCGGAGCGCGGCATCGTCGACTCCTACGCCCGCGCGCTGGCCGCCGAACGCCGCGCCGAGCTGGAGGATGTGCTGCTGGCCTGCGCCCTGTGCCCGGCGGACTCCTACGGGACCTTCGATCCCAAGGAACTGGCCGGACCGGGTGGCGCTCCGCCGACCAAGGAGGCACTCGGCATCCTGGAACGGCTCTGCCGTGAGGAGTATGGCGGCGTTCTGGCCCCGGTGGTCGAACCGGGCTGGACCCGCTACCGCTTCCGCAATCAGATGATGCGCCAGTATGTGCTGATGCGGCAGGCCCACGAGCGCGGCCAGATCTGACCGTCCATCCACGGCAGACCGGTCCGGAGAGGCCCCTTTCCGCCGCCAGGCGGGGAGGGGCCTTCGTTCTTTTTGGCGTCCACTCCGGCGTGCATTCCGGCGGCCGGAGTTCCCAATGGTCAGCGCGAATCGAGCAGCATCGCGGCGAGAACCGCGCCAGCCACCAGCGTGCACAGGGCGAACACGATGGCGAGGCTGCGCAGGAACTGGCGTATCTCCCCCTGTTTCCAGGCGCTGCGGGCGAGAAGCAGCAGGTAGCCGGCCGCGGCCGCGCCGATCATCGTCCACATCAAGCCACGCACCGCATTCTTCGAGAAGGCTCCCTCCGCATGGTGTTATGACCTACGGTGAAGGGGTGGCGGTGATCATAGGACGGGCGCGGCAAGGGGTGGATGCGCTTCTTTGGCATGTGTGCCTCCTGCCCGTTTGGGGTCGGGAACTTTTGGCAACTCACATGAACCGATCATCCCCCATGCGCATCCAAAGCGTGCGCCCTCGTGCAAGAAAGTGGTAGAAAAACCGCAAAGTATCCATTCGATTGGGGGTGGCGAGTACTTTGAAAGAGATGCAGTAATCCATGATTAAAAGTAGCTTTGCGCATATGCCTAATGCGTTCTTCTTTTAATCCCACAGAGTGGTACCGTGTTGCACGACACAGGGGTAAGGTCATCCAAAATATCGGCACGTCAATGCCATCGGTGGGGCACGGGTGGGGAAACCTCGGGTGATTGGTAGCCTACAAGATTGCCCAGGGAGTCAGAGCAATTTTCCAAAAATCGCGGGAGCTGACCAATGGAACCAGTGCGTGCTTTTCTGATCGACTCCAATAAGCTGTTCCGCGAAGGCCTGAAGAGGCTTCTCGACGATTCACCCTTTCAGATCGCCGCCGAGGCGGGGAACCTGCGTGAGGCGCTGAACTCCGTGGAGAACGGCCTGCGTCCGCAGCTCATCCTGCTCGATCTGGTGAATGGGGGCGAGGAGGAGGCCGACGGCATGCGCCGCCTGCGCGCGCAGCTTCCCGAGGCGCGCATGGTCATCCTGACCAGCGACCTGTGCACCCGCCGCCTCGCCAACGCGCTGGAGGCCGGGGCCGACGGCTACCTGATGAAGGATCTGTCGTCCGACGCGCTGGCCCAGTCGCTGCGCCTGGTGATGATGGGCGAGAAGGTTTTCCCGACCCATCTTGCGGCCCTGCTGATCTCCGGCCGGGTGAACGGGAACGGCACCGACATGCCCGTGTCGCGCAAGGGCCTGTCGCAGCGGGAGGTCCAGATCCTGCGCTGTCTGCTGAACGGCGACAGCAACAAGATGATCGCCAACCACCTGAACATCACCGAGGCGACGGTGAAGGTCCACCTGAAGAGCCTGCTGCGCAAGATCAACGCCTCCAACCGCACGCAGGCGGCAATCTGGGCGCTGAACAACGGCATCGGCGGTGAGTTGGCCGGGGCCGGTGCGGTGACCGCGGCGGCGGCCCACCAGTAACCGTTCTCCCGCGGTCATCTCCACCGGTGCAGGCGCCGGACCGGCCCGCCATACCCGTTCGGGGTGGCGGGCCGGTCC